>CATAQZ010000044.1 GCA_949487015.1 Flavobacteriales bacterium UBA4585 | reverse complement strand
TGTATGCTTCCTCGCCATTTTTAATTTCTGGTTCCGAAACAATCTCAAGCAGTGGGATACCTGCACGATTTAAATCTACGAGGGTATTGAAGGGGTCGATATCGTGTATACTTTTTCCCGAATCTTCTTCCATATGGATTCGAGTGAGGTTAATTCTCTTGTCTTTACCCTCAGCATCTTTAATGCGAACAAACCCTTCTGTACAGATAGGAGTGGTATCCTGAGTAATCTGATAGCCCTTCGGTAAATCCGCGTAGAAATAGTTCTTGCGCGCAAATTCATTGCGCTCACGAATGGTACAGTCGCATGCAATGCCCAGCTTCACAGCATAGTTCATCACAGATTTATTGAACACAGGTAGGGTTCCTGGATGGCCCAAGCTGATCGGGCTCACCTGAGTATTCGGAGAAGCGCCATAGGTGGTTGCATCACCGCAGTAGGCTTTACTTTTTGTGCCCAATTGCACGTGAACTTCAATACCAATTACCGGTTCGTAGGCGTCGTAAATGCTTGACATTTCGAGAGAAATTAGAGCGCTAATTTACACTTTTTAAGACTGTTTTAAGCTGCGATTTTGATACACTTCTTCAATCCTTGACACCATGGCGTCTAAGAGTGGCTGCACATCGCTAACAGGCTGAATTTGAACATCCCAAACACTCAGTTGAATTGGGCTGTTTTCACGTTCAATCATAGGTGCCAACTTCACAGCATCTTTGGCGGTGCAATGCACACGGTATTCATACTTTTTAGAAGCCTTTTCGATACGAGCGAGATCGGCTGCACTATAACGATGGTGGTCCCGAAATTTCATTTCATCTCCAATGAAGCCAATTCGTTTTTGCACGAGATAAAAGAAGTCATTAGGCTTAGCTACACCACAGATCATATTTCCCGGTACTTCTACTCCTGATTTTAGGATGACTTCTCTTTTTAAGTAATAATCCGGTACGCCTTTCCATTCGCGTTTAACCCAAGCAGGTGCACTTTCTCCATTGCTAACTATAGCATCAATGTTGGTGTGAGGAATTTCACGAAGACGGCCTTGAGGAAGCAAGGTGTCGTATTCAAAAAGTGCATCTTTTTGGCACACCATAGAGAAGTCTTTGTGTAGATCGTAATACTGCAGTCCGTCGTCCAGAATTAAAACAGGTTTATCTGTTTTGGCCAAAGATTCAGCAAGATTGCAACTTTCGATACGATTTTTACCGACTATGGTGGGATGATTTAAAGCATGGAGTACAGCCTCGTCACCAAAGACTTGAGCATTTTGATTGTTGACTAACGTGCTGACCTTTGTTCTGCCTTTATATCCTCGTAGAATTATTATGGGTTCATATCCTAGTGACGACAGTTCACTAGCAACCCATTGAGTGATCGGTGTTTTACCTGTGCCGCCTGCTTGGAAATTTCCAACACAAATGACAGGAAGGTTAGGTTGAAATACACTTCTTGATCGTCGGGTTTTATCGAATTTTTGACCAATCAAATACAGTATTTGAAGCAGCCAAAATCCGAGCGGGAAGCTGAAATATTTAATTATGCTCACAACACCCCGGCTTTGCGCAAAGATTCCTCTTGCCCGTTGATGTCATTGGGGTCTAGCCATTTCGCGTCTTTGAATCGCTTGAAATAGGTCAATTGTCTTTTGGCGTAGCGACGGCTGTACTGCTGTATGAGTTCTATAGTGCGTTCACGATCGTATTCGTCTTTGAAATAGGGCCACCATTCGCGGTATCCTACGGTCTGGAGGCTCACTAACTCCTGGTGCGCAATCAACCCACGCGCTTCTTCTTCAAGTCCGTCTGCAAGCATTGAATGTACACGTTGATTGATGCGTTCGTACAAGACCTCTCGCTCTAAATTCAAAACCCAATTCACAATCTTAAACGGTCGCTCCTTAGGGGTATTGTTTAATTGCTCCGAATATTTCTTACCAGTGATTTCAATCACTTCTAAAGCCCGGATCACGCGACGCGGATTGCGAACGTCAACTTTCGCAGAATGTTCCGGGTCCAGATGGTAAAGTTCAGTCTTCAGCGCCGCTAAACCTTCTACAGCTGCGCGCTCTTCGAGTTTTGCTTTTACTTTGGGATCCGAAGGCAACGGGTCTAAGCCGTGCAATAATGCATCAATATACATGCCTGAGCCCCCAACGGCCACTACGACATCGTGTGTTTTAAAAAGTTCCTCCAGCGTTTCCAAAGCAAAGTGCTCATATTCTCCAGCAGTAATGGGATCCTGTATACTGCGATCTGCAATAAAATAATGCGGTACGCGGTCCAATTCTTCTTTAGACGGCGGCGCCGAACCTACCGCAAGTTCCCGGTAGCATTGTCTTGAATCTGTGGAGAGAATTGGGCAACCTAGTTTTTCAGCCCAGTAAAGTGCTACGTTGGTTTTTCCAACTGCAGTTGGGCCGCATAGGTTGATTAATGTTTTAGTCATTTAAGGGGAATTCAGTGCCACATTCTGGGCAGTAGTTTGCATCCTTCGAGCAGCTGTTTCCACAGTTCTCGCAAGTTTTGA
>CATAQZ010000043.1 GCA_949487015.1 Flavobacteriales bacterium UBA4585 | reverse complement strand
GTCGAACTAAATGGAGGTATGCGCAAGCAAGAAAGTGTCGCTTTTCCCTACGGATACGCAGATAGCCAAACAAGACAGATTTCATTACACAGTCTTCACATACATACTGATAACGGATATGATGAAATCGTCGCTTTAGGAGAAGGCATGCTGATTGCCGTATTAGATGCAGGTTTTGTAGGAGGAAAAACAGTCGGCATAAATGATGGTCTAGATACGATCATTACCCGCAATTTTGTTGAAGGTGGGTCTAATGTTTATCAGGGTTCCTCACATGGTTTTAGTGTTCTCAGTACAATGGCTGCGTATCAGCCGGAAGTGTTTATAGGGACTGCACCGCAAGCAAGCTATGCACTCATTAAAACAGAGAAAGAGCTGAGCGAAACACCGGAGGAAATGATGAATTGGATTGCTGGTGCAGAATTTGCTGATTCTATAGGAGCTGATATCATTAATTCGTCTCTAGGCTATAGCACATTTGACGATCCCAATGACGACTACAGCGTTAGTGATCTCGATGGAAGAACCAGTATCATTTCGCTTGGGGCATTGGCTGCGGCTCGCACCGGAATGCTCGTGGTTACCAGCGCAGGCAATGCCGGAGGCAGCAGTTGGGACAAGCTTACCTTTCCAGCTGATGCAGATAGTATACTTACTGTAGGAAGTGTTACGCAGTACGGTGTCGCCAGCAGTTTTAGTTCCCGTGGGTATACCGTAGATGGACGAGTAAAACCCAATGTTTGCGCAAGGGGTGAAGGTGCGGTGGTTTATCGTTCCGACGGTACACTGGCCTATGCAAACGGCACGAGCTTCAGTTCCCCCATAATGGCTGGCGCTGCCGCATGTTTATGGAGTACAGTGCCTGATGCAACGGCACAAGAAGTTATAGAGGCGCTAGAAGTTAGTGCTTCTCACTATTACCAGCATAATCCTCGTATAGGTTATGGAATCCCGAATCTAGGTTTTGCCCACCGCTATCTTTCAACCATTGTAGATGGAAAGCTCCCAGAAATAGTCGTCTATCCCAATCCTTTTCCAGATTACATTTCTTTGTTTCTACCAGATGGTGAAGCGCTGGACATTCATTTAGAATTGAGAGATCTTAATCAGCGTACAGTGGCAGTCGCCACACTAGAATCAAAGCGATACAAAGCACTTTGGTCGCCTGGCGACAACATTGCAGCAGGCACCTATATCCTCTATATTGAAAGGGGAGGTCGCACGCAAATGCAACGTGTGATTAAACTGTTGTAATTAGTCGCCAAAGAATCCACGAAGGATTTGACGCAAGCCCAATACCACAAGACTTATACCGCTCAGCATCAAGAGTATAGAAAATGCCGTCCAGTACCATGCCCCTGACGTTCCTTTTCCTATAAATAAAGCTGGACCAGCGAAAATAAAAGGAAAGGACCAGGCCAATTTAAATAAGCCCGCAACGATATGATCTTGATTACTCTTGCTCATGAGTAGATTGTATTTCATGTACTGCTGCACGCACACTTCCATGTTTTAACAGCATCATTTCAGCGTATTCTAGTGTAACCTTGGTAGATTCTACAATCATTCGGGTACCACGCGCTATTAGTTTATCATTAGAAAGCTGCATATCTACCATTTTATTTCCTTGCACCTTGCCTAGTAATATCATTGCACTCGTAGAAATCATGTTTAATACCATTTTCTGCGCGGTGCCACTCTTCATACGGGTAGAACCTGTGACAAACTCAGGTCCAACGACAACCTCTATAGGATGCTCTACGGCTTGCGCTAGAACAGATTCTGTATTGCATGTGATACAAGCAGTGAGTAACCCTTCTTGACGCGCTCGTTTCACTCCGCCAATCACGTAGGGTGTAGTTCCGCTGGCGGCTATGCCAACAAGCGTATCTTTTTCCGTTAGTCCATAGGGCGTTAAATCTTTCCATGCGCCGTCCCAGTCATCTTCGGCCCGCTCAACGGCTTTACGAATGGCTGAATCACCTCCAGCGATAAGACCGATCACAGTTTCGTGGTCAACTCCAAAGGTCGGAGGACATTCGCTGGCATCTAATATCCCTAACCTCCCTGAAGTACCTGCGCCTATGTAAAATAATCGACCTCCGTCTTTCATGCGATCAACGAGGGCCTCTACAAATGAACTGATTATTGATAGTTTAGAAGCGACAGCAGTTGCAACCTTTGCATCTTCGGCATTTATTCCTTGAACCAATTCTAAGGCACTCATTTGCTCAAGGCCGTCGTACAATGAGTTGGATTCAGTGGTCTTCATGCAAGTTTTCTTAATCTGGCCATGTAAAAGCCGTCATTATCATGGGAAGGATCTACGGTTCGGTCTTCGAGTAACTCAAATTGAGCGCCAGCAGGATGTGCTAAAAAAGCATCTACTTGAAGTCGGTTTTCTTTGGGGAGTATACTACAAGTGGCATAAACCATGATTCCGCCTGTCTTTATTAAACTGGAATAATCACGAATTATACTGAATTGGACCGATTCTAATCGATCTAAATGCTCAGGCTGCAGCTTCCATTTCGTATCTGGCTCGCGCTTAATCACGCCGGATCCTGAACACGGCACGTCCAACAGTAGATAATCCGCACTGTTCGATAACTCCTCTAAAACACCAGGTTCTTCCCATGCTCTAGTTTGCACTATAGAAAGACCGCTACGTTGGGTGCGTTTTAATAACTCACCTAATTTCCTTCCTTCGACATCCATTGCAATAAGAGCCCCCTTATTTTGCATGAGCGCGCCTAAGTGCAACGTTTTACCACCAGCACCAGCACAAGCGTCAATTACTGTGCTACCAGGCTTTGGATTTAAGAACGGTGCAATGGACTGAGAACCGGCATCTTGAACCTCAAACTTACCTGTTTTGAAACCTTCAAGGTTATTAAGGCGGGGTCTTCCTTTTAAAACTAAAGCTTTGTCAAAGACAGGATGCGGTTGTACCTCTAATCCTGCGTTTTTCAGCTCGGCAAGTACATTTTCCTCGCTGGATTTCAACGTATTTACACGAAGATTTACCGAATTCGGAATATTCATGGCTCTAGCAATCGTATCCCATTTTCCACCTAATTGGTTCCGGGCTTCTTCATCAAACCAATGCGCATAACTTTCTAGTGTTGCTGTTCCGCTTAAGGCACTTAAACCTTCTTCTACATCAATATTTCGCACAGCGTCAAACTTGGGCCAATCTGGAAGCTCAAAGCCACGCCACAGCCAATAAACACCAAAAAGTTTTTGAAGATCTTTTCGTTTCGTAGTAGGTTCCTGTCCTAACAGAGCCCAAAGCAACGCCCACCAACGAACCATTTCATAAGTGTGCTCAGCGACGAAACTGCGGTCTCGAGATCCCCATTTTTTATTTTGGCGTAATAAACGTTCTATTACTTTATCCGCATACAGCCCTTTGCCAAAAGACATTTCTAGCGCCTCTAAAACTCCAGCAACTGTATTGGGAAAAAGCTTAGATGTTCCCATTAAAAAGCAGGGTAGGTCTTAGGATCTTTTTCATGCATGACAGCATACAACTGTTCCACAATATCATCGTGAGAAGGTTTAGAGAAGTAATCACCGTCAGAAGCGAAAGCAGGACGATGGTCTTTAGCGGTAATGGTTACTGGAGCTCCGTCCAGATACTGGTACCCTTTCTGATCCTCTAAGATGTGCTGCAATAAGAATGCAGAGGCGCCACCACGAACATCTTCATCAAGGATCACTAAAGTATTTGTTTTCACTAAACTTTCAACTACCTCATGCTTGAGGTCAAATGGAATAAGAGACTGAATATCAATCAATTCAACGCTAATCCCTATGGCAGATAGTTCCTGTACCGCGGCGGCGGCTATCGTACAGTTTGAACCGTAAGTAACCAACGTAATGTCGGTTCCTTCTTGCATAATTTCAACTTCACCAATAGATACCGTGTATTCGCCTAAGTTAGAAGGTAAAGCCTCTTTTCTTCGGTATCCATTTAAACATTCAATGACAATGGCCGGATTATCGAGCTGCATTAACTTATTGTAGAAGCCGGCTGCTTTGGTCATGTTTCTCGGGACGAGCACATACATTCCCTTGATAGTATTGATGATCGTACCCATAGGTGATCCAGAATGCCAAATACCTTCTAATCTGTGTCCACGTGTACGCACAATGGTTGGAGCTTTCTGACCCCCAACAGTGCGGTAGTGAACAGTTGCTAAATCATCAGACATGATTTGAAGGGCGTATAGTAAGTAGTCGAGGTACTGGATTTCAGCAATAGGTCGCAAACCACGCATGGCTAAACCTATACCTTGCCCCATAATAGTTGCTTCGCGAATCCCAGCATCCTGCACTCTAGTCTCGCCATATTTAGCTTGCATTCCTTCTAAACCTTGATTGACATCGCCTATTTTACCGGAATCTTCTCCGAATACCATGGCTTCAGGGTATTTGGAAAATAGAGCATCAAAATTATCTCTAAGCACAATACGTGCATCAACCATTTCCTGGGTAGCATACTGAGCTGGCGTATGATCCAGCAATGCCGCCTCTGATTGAACGCTGTAGAGATGAGAAGAGTAACGTTCGCGTTGTACCGCTTCTTCTTTCTTCAACCAACTCTTAAGAGTAGTAACATCTATATTATTGTCTCCAGCAACGGTACGAAGTGCTTTGCGCACTGCTTTAAACGAATGTGCAACCTCTAAATCCTCATGGGATTCCAGTTCCTTTATTGTATTCGTTATAAATATACCTTTCTCGCCCTGAGTTTGAATAGCCTTCAAGAGGGGTAAAACTTCATTTCGTAAACGAATAGGATGGCTTTGGTAGATGGTCCAAGCTTCTTTCTTACCCTCACGAGCAAGCTTTTTCGCTTCTTTCGTTATTTCGTCCAATTCTGCTTGGCTGGCCACTTCATGGGTCAATATCCATTCCCCGAATTTTAAGATACAATCGTAATCTTTCTCCCATTGCAAACGCTCTGCGCTTTTGTAACGTTCGTGCGATCCGGAGGTACTGTGTCCTTGCGGCTGTGTCATCCCTTTTACGTGAATCATCACTGGAACGTGCTCTTCTCGTGCTACGCGTCCAGCATGTAAAAAGGTGTTGATTAATGCCGGGTAATCCCAAGCTTCGACTACAAAAATATCGTACCCGTTGCCTTTTTCATCGCGCTGGAATCCCTTAAGAATCTCGCTAATGTCTTGCTTCGTAGTTTGATATTCCGCACCCACTGAAATTCCATATTCGTCGTCCCAAACGGAGATAACCATGGGTACCTGCAAAACCCCTGCTGCATTTATAGTTTCAAAAAATAGACCTTCTGAAGTAGAGGCATTTCCGATCGTACCCCAAGCAACTTCTTTGCCTTTATTCGAGAATTTTTCACTCCCATTGAAAGAAACCTCCTTGTAGACTTTAGAGGCTTGCGCCAAACCCAATAGTCGTGGCATTTGCCCAGCAGTAGGGCTGATATCAGAGGAGCTGTTATATTGTTCGGTAAGGTTAACCCAATCGCCATTTTCATCAAGTGATCTGGTTGCAAAGTGACCGTTCATTTGACGACCACCTGCCATAGGTTCTTCCTTAATGTCAGTTACAGCGTAAAGGGAGGTGAAGAATCTTTTAGCATCCATTTCGCCTAAAGCCATCATAAATGTTTGGTCCCTGTAATAACCGCTCCTGAAATCACCTTTTTCAAAGGCCTTCGCCCAAGCTATTTGGGCCAATTCTTTTCCGGCCCCGAAAATTCCAAATTTAGCCTTGCCTGTAAGTACTTCGCGACGCCCCATTAAAGAGCATTCACGAGATAGTACGGCAATCTTATAATCTTGGAGTACTTCGGTCTTGTACTCCTGGTAACTGATTTCTTTTTTCTGCTTTTCTGTCATGCGATAGGGTTGAGTTAAACTCTAGGCAAATATACGACAGAATCGATGCTACATCAGACGCTTGAAGACAAACAAAACGAACAGCGTTATGACGATAAGTAGCAGGACTTGAATACCACCACTCTTATAATGAATCTTGTGTAACTGCAGGTCTCGACGGTAACTGATGAAGAGGTAAATTAAGAATGCTATTGCAAATATTCCAGCAAATATCCAGTGGCCTGTTGTAATGTTTTCCATGTTGTAAATTTACAATGCAATCGTTCAAAATAAGCATGACATGCAGAAACAGATCAAACATGTAGAAAAGTTCCACGATACCTTCGGAATACCTAATGAATATACTCCAATAGCTGAAGTTTCTAAGGAGATTATCGCTTTAAGACACCGCTTAATGGCTGAAGAAAACGAGGAGTACTTGGAAGCTGCACAAGCCGGTGATACTGTGGAAGTTGCAGATGCCTTGGGTGATATGATGTACATATTATGCGGGACTATATTAAGTCACGGTATGCAGCACATCATCGAAGATGTTTTTGAAGAAATTCAATCAAGCAACATGAGTAAACTAGGAGCGGATGGAAAACCTATTTACAGAGCAGACGGTAAAGTGATGAAAGGCCCTTCTTATTTTAAACCTAATATTAAAGCTATTCTTGAGCGGGAGTAATAGTAGGAGTAAGGGACGCTTTAATTGGCCGTAGCTCGAAGTTGGGCTGACAACCGGGTAACCATTCAGGTACTGCTGATTTTACAGGAGTATAGGTCGCCTCCACGTCGCGAGCCATACGTATTCGCTTTAATGCATCTTCTTGAAATACAATTTTCATCCAAGAACAGCTGCTCTTGTTCAATCCTTCAATGCTGCCAGCTTCACTTACATTATGAAGCAGAGCTTGTGCATTTCCGTCAATACGAACGCTTTTCAAAGCATTGTCGATAAAGTTCCCTTTTAACTTCTTTCCGGTAGTTTGGTCAAAGCACAAGGAGTCCTTAGTTGTTGTGGTTATAGTCACGTTGTTGAGCATAAACAAACTGTCTAACTCGTTTGCATTTAGTTTCAATGCCGTCGAGTCGGCTCCAAATTCACTATTTCCACTCCATAAAGTGGGGGAAGGGTAGAGCGCCAATTTTTCTACATCCTCTTGAAACAGAAAGTTTGGACTGATGCCTTGAAAATCAGAACTATAGAAAGACGTCTCGCCATACAAATGAACAATTTTAGAGGAATCTAATTCAGGACGAATGGCCAAACTATCGCCCTTCGCATAAATAGTGTCATTATCCATACTTTGCTTATAAAATACAGGGCGATAAGCATCTACGTAGACAGGGCTTTTTTTGTAATCTATAAAATTACTTGTAAGTACAAATCCTTCTACAGAGTCCGCCACCATTGCATTTCCATACAATGTACCATCTTCGGAATTTAAAAAATAATAGAGACTATCCGCTTCTATATACTGTCCTGGAGCCCTCATTTGTGCGCCATTATACAACTCGAGCAAGGTTGAATCTGCGGAATATGTTCCCTGAGAGCAATACAGTTGTGTGCTGTCCCTAATGAGTTGTGTAGGTCCGGCGAAAGAGTATTTATTTTTTTTGGGACTGTATAAAAGCGTGTCTGTAGTCATCTTAAAAGCGGAATCAATCGCTATAACATTCCCTCTTAAACGAACGACTTCGTATTCCGTATTGTAATTCCCAACATCAGAAGTTATCCGCAGTTCTTCTCGTTCCAATGTGGATCTGGTGAGGTAGTAGGCCGTAGAGGTATTTCTATCGTACTTTAAGACTTTAGTACCAAGCCTTGAGGATGGTGTTTTTAAAACTACATTATCAGTAATTGTAAACGTCCGTTTGTCGCCCACGTACGTTAATTCCTCCCCAGTAATAAGAACGGTATCTGCTTGCCTGACTTTGACATTACCATATGCTTCAAAAGTGTTCTGTGGACGATACAAAACCGCTGAATCACAATACATTAACGCAACATCCTGTTTTAGAGTTACATTTCCTTTCAAATAATACGTTTGCACACCATTATCACCTTTGATGAAGTCGGTTGTATCGCTACGAATGATCTGAATTTTCGTCTGACTCCACCCCGACTGAGGGGTAGAGAAAAAAAGAGCCACACAAATAAGTATGGCTTTTTTCATTAGTCTCTAATTATTGTCTGCGCACGATCTGGCCCTACACTCACTAATGTGATTGGCACTCCAACCTCTGCTTCTATAAATGAAATGTAGTCCTTAAAGCTCTGCGGGAATGCATCTTCAGAAGTCATTTGCATTAGATCTTCATCCCAACCCGGTAATTCAGTGAAAATGGGTTCAATAAGATCTTCTTGTAGTTTATACGGCAAATGTTTTACAACTTCTCCATTGTATTTATACGCAGTACATACTTTAATCGGACCTATTCCACTTAAAACGTCACCTTTCATCATCATTAATTCAGTAACGCCGTTAACATTGATAGCGTATTTCAATGCAGGTAAATCCAACCAACCACATCTTCTAGGGCGCCCTGTTGTTGCACCAAACTCATGACCATTCTTTTGAATGGTAGCTCCTACTTCTTCAAACAATTCGGTAGGGAATGGCCCCGAGCCAACTCTAGTACAATATGCTTTGAAAATTCCGTAGACGTTTTTAATCTTATTGGGTGCAATTCCCATACCCGTACAAGCTCCTGCACAGGTGGTATTTGAAGAGGTCACAAAAGGATAGGTGCCAAAATCTATATCGAGTAATGTCCCCTGAGCACCCTCAGCCAAAATAGTTTGTCCTGCTGCTATAGCGTCGTGAAAGTATGGCTCACTATCGATGATATCTAGGGAGCGGAGGTATTCAACTGCAGCAAACCAGTTTTCTTCTAGCGATGCCAAATCATATTCAAATCCTTCGTATCCGGCAAGTAGTTGCTTGTGCTTAGTAACCAAGGCATTGTAGAGCTCACTAAAATTATCCAATTGTATATCTCCAACACGTAATCCGTTTCGACCTGTCTTGTCCATATACGTCGGACCAATTCCTTTTAACGTAGAACCAATCTTCTTTTTACCCTTCGCGGCCTCACTAGCTGCATCTAGTAATCGATGTGTTGGTAAAATCAAGTGTGCCTTCCGGCTTATTTTCAATCTACTTAGGACGTGTGGTTCCTGGTCAATAAGTTTATCCAATTCCACCTTAAAGATCACAGGATCAATGACAACGCCATTGCCGACTACATTCATTACATTCTCATGAAAAACACCAGAGGGAATGGTATGAAGTACGTGCTTCTTGCCTTCAAATTCTAAAGTATGGCCTGCATTGGGACCACCTTGAAAGCGGGCGATGATATTGTACTTACGCGTCAATACATCGACTATTTTTCCTTTTCCTTCATCTCCCCATTGGAGACCTAAAAGCACATCTACTGCCATAATTAATTGTTGCTCGACTCTTTTCTTTTAGCATAGAAATAAAGACTGTGGCTTTCTACTTCTACACCGAAAATTTCTTCGATTGTTTGTTTAATGTTTTGAATGCGTGGATCACAAAATTCGAATACTTCACCCGTATCCGTTAATATGACATGATCGTGTTGTTTGTTGAAATACGACTTCTCATAAAAGCTTTGATTTTGACCAAACTGATGTTTGCGAACTAAGCCACAAGTCAAAAGCAACTCTATAGTATTATATAGGGTAGCCCGAGAAACGCGGTAGTTCTTGTCTTTCATACTGAGGTACAAGGTTTCCACATCAAAGTGGTCTTCGTTTTCGTAGACCTCCTTTAAAATAGCGAACCGCTCTGGAGTTTTGCGTTGATTATGCTCTTCCAAATAGCGGCCAAATACATCTTTTACCTTATTGTATGCTTCTTGTGTACTCATGAGAAGTAAAACGCTAAAATACGTCGTATCAATTGAATTTACCTACACGAGACACACTACTAATACCCTCTAAATTCTTGATATTGTTAATAGTGTCCGTTAAGCCCAATTTATCCGCGACCTCGATGGTTAACTTCCCTGTGAATAACCCGTCGTCTACGCTGAAAGCGATGGCCTTAATGTTAATACTAAGCTCGTTCGAAACCACTTTTGTTACGTCGTTCACGATTCCTATTCGATCCATCCCTTTAATTAATAAATTAATAGTTGAAAAGGCCCCTTTACGGTCCACCCATTTAGCTTTTAATGTTCTATTTGCAAATCTACTTTGCAGTAAAACAGCATTAGGACAATCATCTCTATGCACTTTTAGTCCATCTGCAGTGGTTACAAAACCAAAAACTCTATCCCCAGGCAATGGATT
>CATAQZ010000042.1 GCA_949487015.1 Flavobacteriales bacterium UBA4585 | reverse complement strand
CCGCAAGGTCAAACGCTGGCATTGGTCGGTAAAAGTGGCTCAGGAAAGTCGACTATAGCCGCACTATTAATGCGCTTTTATACCGCATTCGAAGGGGAGTTCACGGCAAATGGTAAGCAGGTTACTGCGCTTGATTTACAGTCTTGGCGCAGTGCACTGGCACTGGTGCCTCAGGATGTTTTGCTTTTTGGAGGTACCATTCGCGAAAACATTACCTACGGAAATACAGCTGCTAGTGATGCAATGATTATCGAGGCAGCGAAGGAGGCCAACGCATGGGAATTTATCGAAGGCTTTCCAGAAGGTCTCGAAACGACTGTCGGAGATCGAGGGGTTCAACTTAGTGGTGGTCAGCGTCAGCGCATTGCTATTGCTCGAGCGCTTTTAAAGGACCCGCAGTTGTTGATTCTTGATGAAGCTACGAGTGCTTTAGATAGCGAAAGTGAACATTTAGTTCAAGAGGCGCTTGACCGATTAATGAAAGGGCGCACCTCAGTGGTAATTGCGCACCGACTAAGTACCATCCGCAAGGCGCATCAAATCATCGTTTTGGAGGATGGCGCAATCATTGAACGCGGTACACACGAGGCGTTGATGAAGGAAGCGGGCACCTATGCTGAGCTGATCAAGCTGCAGGATGTCATGGGTAGAGATGTTCAAGAAGAAGAGAAATCGGACCAATTGTAGGCCAACCTAAATTCATGTAGTATCTTAGGAATGATGAAACAAATCCTCAAACATCCAGCGGCAAAAATCCTCCTGAATAAATACTTTTTGACGGGAATCAGTTTTGTGGTTTGGATGATTTTTCTGGACACGAATAATTACTTTATTCACGCTGAATTAACTGCGCAGATTGACGATCTCGAGAACGATATAGAGTTTTACGAAGAGGCGCTCGAGCGCGATAAAACGCTTTTAGAGCAATTGGTAACCGATCCAGAAGCATTCGAGCGCTACGCTCGTGAAAACTTTGGCATGCACCGCGAAGGTGAAGATATAACCATCATAGAATTTGAATCCTCAAAGGATGACTGAAACAACCGACCGCGCCTATCCGCATGGAAAGCGTGTGGCACCACTTTATACCGAGGCGCCTGACCAGCAGCCCGGATTTCGATCCAACCCTTGGTGGGTTATGGTTCAAGAGCATGCCGTTGAGAAAGAATTTGCGGCTAATGATTGGGCGCTAGAGCGATTAAAACACGGTACAAGTGGTCTACTTTTTTACCTCTACGATCACCAATATTTGCCGCGCATTCTTCGCGATATTGATTTGCGATACATTCAATTGGGCCTCGTTGTCGAAGGAAGCGGACCGGAAGTTATGGAGGCGCTACTGCATCATGCGCACAATGAGATTTTACCTCTTGACCAGATTCATGGATTTATAAATATCGATCCGGTTGAAATTGCAGCAAGAACAGGACGTTGGGACGAATCTAAAATGTATGATCTCGGTGAGCTTAGTAGATTGGCTCCACCACAGTTTAAATACATGTGTGTTAATGCGAATTTCTATGGTGCATGTGGAGCTTCGGCTGCTACGCAACTGGGCTTGGCTCTAGCGCATTTGGATTTTTACCTTGATGCCTTTGGTGAGGTTGGGTTAGAACAGTATTGGTTGGCGCTAAGTGCAGGCACGCATATGTTCGAGGAAATGGCGAAGATTCGCGCCATGCGTTTGCTTTGGGGCAGATTGCTTGAGACGTACGGCCTGCCACAAGTGCACTTAGAGATCTACGCAGAAACCGGCATTCAACAGCAAAGTGCATTGGATGTAGAAACAAATCTTTTACGTGCGGCCTCTGCCGCGTTTGGCGCCATTACAGGTGGTGCGGATGCCCTACAGATTCGCCCTTATACGGCGGTGCTGGGTGCAAATGATGCGGAAGCTGAGCGATTGGCTTTGAACCAGCATTATCTTTTTGCCTACGAGAGTTTCCTAGACCGGGTTGAAGATCCTGCGGCAGGGTCTTATTTTATCGAGACGTTGACGCAAGAGTTGTGTGAATCGGCTTGGGAAATTGCGCAAGAGGTACGCGAAATGGGCGGGATATTGACGGCGCTCAAGTCGAATTGGATTCAAGATAAAATTTGGACGGAGGCGAGTGAAGCTGCCCCAAGTGACTACTTAGGAGTGAATAAGTTTCCTGCTGTAGCTGGATTCCCTGAAGGTTTCAAGCCTGCAGCACCAGTAAGTCGCGCAGTACATCAAAAGCAGTTTGCGGAATGTGAAATAGAACCATTACGCCCGGTTCGTTGGGCCGCTGCATTGGAAGAAGAACACGGTAAAAAAGCGTAGGTATGAGTACAAATACGAAGTGGACTACGCCAGAACAAATCGTGGTTAAAAAGAAATATCAGCGCCAAGACCTTGAAGGGGTAACTCATTTGGGGACATTGCCGGGTACGCCGCCATACGTTCGTGGACCCTATGCATCCATGTATGTGGGTCGACCGTGGACCATACGCCAGTATGCGGGTTTTTCCACTGCGACGGAATCCAATGCCTTTTACCGTCGAAATTTAGCGGCAGGGCAAAAAGGATTGTCTGTAGCCTTTGATTTGGCTACCCATCGGGGCTATGATAGTGATCACGAGCGGGTTTT
>CATAQZ010000041.1 GCA_949487015.1 Flavobacteriales bacterium UBA4585 | reverse complement strand
TAAAATCCCGCCCCGGGAGTTTGACCCGGTTGTTCCGACATGGTAAAGGTAGGCAACTGTGTTGTAGCATCATTTAAACGCAAGTTTTGTGTACGCTGCCAAACCAATTGGCCCTGATTATTCGTAACGGAAACTTTAATCTCGCCCTCTTCGCCCTGCTCTTGATGGGTCAATTGGAATTTTACCTGATCCGTAAAGGGGTTTGGAAAAGCGAGCAACTGCTCTAAAATGGGAGTACTGGGCGCTACCACAACAAACGCAATACTGTCGTAACCCCATTGATTCAGAACGTCCCAAGCGCGCAATGACAAGGTATGTTCGCCTAATGCAAGGTCATTGAATGGATAACGCAACGATCCACGCGTAAAATCATCTAAATCCGATTCATAATAATCGTTCACATTGATTGCCTCCCCATCTAAGGTAAGCGTCATGTTGTGGCCGATTCCCAAGCCCACGGCATTGATTCCACTTTCATCGTAAAGTAAACCCAGGCCAGTGGCATCCGATTCAACACTACTGCCCGAGGTGAACGCAGTATCATTCATAAACAACCGCACCTCCGGGCCTTCCGTATCCGTGATCAGACCATCGAAAATACCACCCATTAATTGGTCGTTCGAAGCGCCCCAAGCGTCCGTCTCGTAATCTGTAGCATAGGCACTGATCTTCGGAGGACCGTAACTCAAATTAATATCCAATGGAACTCTAAAAGCCACGGTATACCTCCCGTTGACCACGCTCGCTTGGCCTTTAAACACGGCATTGTTTTGTGTCGTAAAATTAAAAGGCGTGCCACTTTGATCATTCACCTTCGTTTGTTGCATTTGCGGCTTATCGAAGACCGTCACCCAAGCTTTTCCATTAAAATTATTCAATAGCGCTCCGCTCTGCGCATCCCGCACGCCGCCTTGAATTTGAACCCATGAAAGCGCTTTCAGCGTATCTTGAAAATCCGACCATACCACACCGTTTAGTGTATCGAAACTCATTTGATGTTTTGGACGCGCGAGTGGCAAGGCAGCATCGCAGATGAGTGAAAACTTAATTTTATCCCCGCTGCTGTTGTTGTTTTTCGTTTCCCGGAGGACATCGCCTAATCTCGGGTTGTCCAATTGCATCATTTCCTCATTCAACAAGGCATTCAATGCATACGTACTGTTGGTTGCAAAAACACTTCGGGTCGTCGAAAACAACCCTATAGCTCCACCGTTTGGATTCAAAAACAATTGTTCACCAGCACTGACGCGCAAGGGGTCGTCGAATCGGGTAAATTCACAAGTAATAGTCGTAACGACCGGCTGCTTCGAGGTGTTATTCCATCCGTTGACATCTTCCAATTGCAATATGCGTTCACTAGTCCATCCTACCTCTCCACCATGGCCAACAAAGGAAACGGCTAAAGCTCCTTGTTCTACTTCATTGAATAGGGCTTGACGCGCCTCTGGATAACGCTGCGAACCCGGCTTGGTATCCTGCAAATACGCGTCGGAGTAGATTTTAATTTGATTCAATTCCGCTCTTGTCGTGTCCAACGTTTTTGCCAATCGGTCTTGATACACCGCGAATTCCTTTTCCCAGGGTTCATCGGCATCATCCACCACAAAAATCCCACGTGCACGCCAGGGTCCGAACCGGTCGGCCCCCGTCATGTAATTTGCAATTTTCGCGACCGCTTCTTCAGCCTCACTTACCGTTCGCACTGGAATTCTACCAATACCTATATCCAAATCATCCAAAAACCAATTCACACTTTCCCCGGAATCCAAATACCCGTAAAAATCATCTGTGATGTAGGAACTGATCAATGAGAAACTCGCATTGGTGTGGTAGGTGGGTACTACATTTGATTTCGCTCCAGAAAGTATGCCCTTATAATCATAAGAGGCATCCCCGAACAATGTGAGGTATTTGAGCGAATTATAATCGGCATAGGCCTTCACCAGGAATTTTCTAATGGCACCGATATCGGGATTTCCCGTATTCATCACATCATATATATACGATAGTGAAACCACTTCAGCAGCAACTCCAGATGCGCGTTCCAGATCCGCAAGATCGTTTGCAGCATCGAGCAAAGAATCGGGAGTAATAATGATACTTGCTATGCCATCTAAATCTGCAAAAGTTGCTGATCCGATTTCGCTAAGGTTCACCTTTTCATCCACCACATACGCTAGAGGCTCATTACAATCACCGATCATATACGTTCGGGGTAAGTCCTCGTGAGAATACCACTTGCTCCTGGTTTGATCCGGACCTAAAGAAGTCACAACCGCGGGTTCCACATGGGTGGCAATCCGTTGATTTTCTAAACCAAAAATCCTTAAACAACTACTCCCCTCTACTTCAAAGTACGAGTAGTTCCCTGCACCACGAGGCTGATTAACTCTAAATTGATTTGGACATACCTCTACTTCCGAGGTCTCCCAATCTACGATCATTTCATCCAGCCACATGGCTGCAGCATTGTTCCCTGCTTTATCATAGGTAATGGTAAGCGTTGTGCTTTGATCTGCAGTGAAATCTACAGTGAGCAGTTTTTCCTGCACGTAATTACTCACCGACCCCGTTTGTACCGCTGGGAAAGTTACGGTCTCACTTTGTGCACCATATTGCACGATCAATTTCGTATTGCTGGTGCTCGAGCGTGCGACGGCTTTAATCTGCACCTTTATAGTGCTTCCGGACACGGGCCGATTCGCACCGGAGTTGCTCAGCGCAGTGCGTTCACGAAAATCATACACCCGAGTGGTCGTGAAATCAAACAATTCGCCCATCCACCTGCGACCGGTTCCAACAAGATTGTACATCGCAGTATCGTAAACCCAAGTCGCACGCGCATTCAATGCCCTAGAACTGTCTTGTTCCGGCACTACTTCTGCTGCAACGCCCTGGTAGGAAGTATTCCCCCCGCTGACTAAGAAATATTTTTGATCGCTGAATGGGTTAGCCGCATAAAACGACGCACCTGAAGCAGCATCATAATTCAGCGTATAGCTCGGTGGAACGTAGAACCAGAATTCCGTAGCATCATCTACAATGGAGTCGCTATCAACGATATAATAGGGAATCGAAAAATCACGACCCATAGGCTCGTTAGCGCTGTTTTGCGGAGAAAGCGTTCCGTCCAATCGACAACGTATTTCTAGGGATTCGTTCCGAGACAACTCTGAAAGAATGCCTAAATCTAACACCTCTCGACCACTCAACATGTACAAGCCAGATGAAGCTTGCCCTCCGTTTTTTGGGCCTGAAATTCCGTGATTTAAGGTTTTAAATCGAACGTAAGTCCCCGTATCAAAGGACAGCTGTCCCGCGACCAAAATCGGGAACAAAAGGACACCTACAAGCGCTATGATTTTTTTCACTCTGACAAATCTAATGTGTAATAGATAACAATCGGCCTAAAAAAAGCGTTTAAAGAGGAACGTCAAGCAAGTGCAAAACGTACTTTTTTTGCTTATACTTGTTGCTTGAAAACATAGGTTAATCCATGAACGCAGTGAAAACGCGCATACTAACATTGGCTACAGGCCTGATTTTTAGCACTTTGAGCTTCGCTCAAGATGCACACTTCAGCCAGTATTACGCCAATCCAATCTATCTAAATCCAGCATTTGCGGGTCTAGAAAGATGCCCTACGGTACACAGTAACTACAGAAATCAGTATCCTGAGCTTGGAGTTTATCAATCCTACTCTGCCTCTTACGACCAATACGTAGATAAATTAAATGGTGGTGTGGCCATCATGGCACTTAAAGATGACGCAGGAAACGGCGCTCTGAATCTCACCGAAGTGAGCGGGGTTTATAGTTATCACTTAGAAGTTAATCGCAACTTCACTTTGCTCAGTGGTTTTCAGGCAACCTTCCGCCAACGCACATTGGATTGGAATCAGTTCACGTTCCCTGATATGATCGATCCTTTCTATGGTTTCGTTCTACCAACAAACGAAGTAGCTCCTGGCAACAACTACAATAATCACCTTGACCTAAGCTTCGGTATGCTTGGATTTACTGAGCGTTGGTACATCGGCGTAGTAGGCCATCACCTCACCGAACCAAATGAAGCGTTTTTAAGTCAAAGTCGTCTTCCTTTGAAATTGACAGCACATGCTGGTGCAAATATCCCATTGGGGAGAAAGCGTTTACATAATAGTTTGCAGTCATACATCGTTCCTAATGTAGTATACCAACAACAAGGTGCTGCTTCGCAGCTAACGGCAGGTGTGAGTTTTGCTCGTGGACCGTTAGCGGGTGGTTTAGCACTTCGTCAAGGAAGTTTTAATCCAGATGCTGTAATCTTCATTTTGGGGATTACGCCTCCAGATTTACCATGGACTTTCGGTTACAGCTATGATTACACCATAAGTGACTTAACTAACACCCTTGGTGGGGCACACGAAGTAAGTATGGGATACAAATTCCCTTGCCGTTCGCGCCGCAGCAAACTCAAAGCACTTAAGTGCCCTAAATTCTAAGAAGCCTAACAACTGTTTATCATATGAATAAGTTTATCCAGTTTTCTATTGCCACTATTTCAGCTGCGCTTCTCGCCAGTTGTGCGGGTCCTGAATCTAATTCTACGGGCTGGGCAATCAATAACAAAAACAACGGTGGATTTCAAGCGAATCTAAATTACCAAGGACAAGAAACAGGACCAGGTCTTGTGTTCGTCGAAGGTGGTACGTTCATGATGGGTCAAGTCGAAGAAGACTTTATCAAAGATTGGAACAACGTTCCTCGTCGCGTAACGGTCAGTTCTTTCTACATGGATGAAAATGAAGTGACTAATTTAGATTACCGCGAATATCTTTACTGGTTGCGTCGTGTCTATGATTATGACTACTACCCAGAAATTTATCGTTCTGCCCTTCCTGATACACTAGTATGGAGAGACAAATTAGCATACAACGATAACTTCGTAGAGAACTACTTGCGTCACCCTGCATACAATTACTACCCTGTAGTAGGGGTGAATTGGTTGCAAGCTCAGCGCTACTGTTCATGGAGAACGGACCGTGTAAACGAGGCAATCCTAATTAAAGAAGGTATTCTTAGAGAATTACCCGAACAGATGGATGCAGACCACTTCAATACTGAAGTGTACCTCTACAAGCAGGAGTATGTAGCTCAGAATAAAAAAGGGCTAAAGGATCTCAATCCTAACTCTGCCTTCGGAAAAGAAGGTCGCCCAGCGCGCATTGAGGACGGTATCGTTCTTCCAAAGTACCGTCTACCGACTGAAGCTGAATGGGAGTATGCTGCTTATGCTGATGGTGGTAAACGTATTTACAATCGTGTAGCTGATAAAAACAAATATACCTGGAATGGTAACGCAACGCGTAACCCTGACAAACAAGATCGTGGAGATATCCTAGCTAACTACAAAAGAGGTCGTGGAGATAACATGGGTACTTCAGGTTGGTTGAATGATCAAGCAGACGTTACGATGCAAGTTCGTTTCTACCCTCCAAACGACTTTGGCCTGTACGACATGGCTGGTAATGTTGCGGAATGGGTTTTAGATATCTACCGCCCTGTTAGCTCATACGACGTGACTGATTTCCGTGCCTTCCGTGGTAATGAATTCAAAACATACGATAAAAACTACCAGGACATTGGCTCTTTAGAGGTTTTACAAGATCCGCAAAAAGAAGTTCGTAACGGTGATACTGTTATCGTTCGTCTACCGGGTCAACTTCCTGTTCGCTCTGTTACAGTAGAAGAAAATGTAAAACGTCGCAATTACCAAAAAAGTGATTACCGCGATTACGTAGATGGTGATAATGAAAGTTCAATGAACTATGAAAACCCTGTAGAAGAGGGTGAAGCAGCCATGTACGATTACGGTAATAAAACGCTCATTGGTAACACTACACGCGTCTACAAAGGCGGTAGCTGGAAAGACCGCGCATACTGGCTAAGCCCAGGTACACGTCGTTACCTAGAAGAGGACCAGAGTACGGATTATATCGGTTTCCGTTGTGCTATGGATCGCGTTGGTTTCCAAAACGAAAGCAGCAGTAGAACGAAGCGTCCTGCAAAAGTGAAACGTCACAACTTCAGACGTTACAAAATGTAATTTTGAATGCGTTAAGAATTTTAAAGCCCCACCTTCGAGTGGGGCTTTTTTGTACCCTAACTTTCCATAACAGAACAACCATATACTATGCGAGTATTTGAAGCTTTTCTTTCCTGTGGCAGCGTTTGCACAGATACCCGGTCCATTGTGCCTGGAAGTGTCTTCTTTGCACTTAAAGGCGCCTCATTCAATGGGAATACTTTTGCACTACAAGCACTACAGGCGGGTGCTGCATTCGCTGTTGTTGATGAAGACGTAGGCGAAGATGAACGTCTTATTAAAGTAAGCGACGTACTTTCAGCGCTGCAAGAATGTGCACTTGAGTACCGACGTCACTTGAACATACCAACGATAGGACTCACAGGGAGTAATGGAAAGACTACCACAAAAGAATTGTTCAATGCTGTTCTGAAAACAAAGTATAAGGTTCATGCAACAAAAGGCAACTTCAATAACCATATTGGGGTGCCGCTAACGATACTCAGCGCGCCTAAAGAAACCGAGATACTCATTGTTGAAATGGGCGCAAATCATCAAAAAGAAATTGAACATCTAGCATCCATCGCAGAGCCTACTCTAGGATACATTACCAATTATGGGAAGGCGCACCTCGAAGGATTTGGCGGTGTAGAAGGCATTATTAAAGGTAAAAGTGAACTGTATGATTACATCGCACAGACCCCGAAAGGTTTGGCTTTAGTAAATGCGGACGATGCGATCCAATTTGAAAAAAGTGCTGCTTGCAGTCGCACGACTTTTGGAAAAACCAATGCGCAATTCACCTACGCCATAGAAGAGTACGATGAATTTGCAGGCATCCAGTTTTCAAAAGGGACAACATCCTATACTATTAAAAGCAACCTCAGTGGTTCGTTTAATTGTGTGAATCTAGCATCAGCAGTAGCGCTAGGTCACTACTTTGATGTCCCCGCGCCTGCAATAGTGCAAGCTTTGACCGACTATGTGCCTGCCATGAATAGAATTGAATGGCGAAAAACTGCTTCGAATCGGGTTTTATTAGATGCCTACAATGCAAACCCAACGAGCATGTCGCTCTCCATTGAAAATTTTGCTAAATGGCATAAGAATGGATGGCTAGTGTTGGGCGATATGTTTGAACTGGGTGAATCAAGCGCAGTTGAACACCAAGCGATTGTAGAATTGGTCCAACGGACTAATATGAAAAAGCGTTGTATCCTCGTGGGCAAACACTTCTGTAGTACCAACTGGAAGGGCCTGCAATTTGCGACGACCGGAGATTTAGAAACGTATTGGAAAGAAAACGGCGCCCCGAAGGACGCCGCTATTTTATTGAAAGGTTCAAGAGGAATTGCACTTGAGCAACTCCTTCACTTGCTTTAATTAAGAGTTCTTAATCATATCACGCGAAATCACGATGCGTTGGATCTCTGAAGTACCTTCATAAATCTGAGTGATTTTTGCATCACGCATCAAACGCTCTACGTGGTATTCCTTGACGAAACCGTATCCACCGTGGACTTGAACGGCTTCAGTAGAAACCCACATTGCGGCTTCCGACGCGGCCAATTTTGCCATCGCACTCTCTTTATCGTAAGGCATGCCCTGATCCTTCAACCAAGCCGCTTTATAAACGAGAAGTCTAGCCTGTTCAATCTTCATCTCCATATCCGCCAACTTAAAGGCGATGGCTTGATGTTCGTGAATAGGTTTTCCAAACGTGGTACGTTCTTTAGAATAGCTCAATGCCAAATCAAGTGCACCCTGAGCAATACCTAAAGCTTGAGCAGCAATACCTATGCGTCCGCCACTTAAGGTTTTCATAGCGAATTTAAAGCCGAAGCCATCTTCACCAATTCTATTTTCCTTAGGCACCTTCACATCGTTAAAGAGCAACGTGTGCGTATCGGATCCACGGATACCTAATTTATCTTCTTTCTTACCAACCACGAATCCTTCCATGCCCTTCTCTACAATCAGGGCATTAATTCCGCGGTGTCCTTTTTCTCGATCCGTCTGTGCAATAACCAATGCAATTTCACAAGTACGACCGTTCGTGATCCAGTTCTTCGTTCCATTCAGTAAATAATGGTCACCCATATCCACAGCGGTGGTCGCTTGAGACGTTGCATCCGAACCTGCTTCTGGCTCACTCAAACAGAAAGAACCAATGATTTCTCCGGAGGCAAGACGAGGTAAGTATTTCGCTTTTTGCTCAGCAGAGCCGAAGGTTTCAAGCCCCCAACAAACCAAACTATTGTTTACACTAACTACAACAGACGCCGATGCATCTATTTTAGACAATTCCTCCATGGCCAGAACGTAACTCATGGTATCCATCCCGGAACCACCATTCTCTGGTGATACCATCATGCCCATGAAGCCTAATTCGCCAAGTTTCTTAATTTGTTCTGCAGGGAATTCCTGCTTTTCATCTCTTTCAATGACTCCGGGTAACAGCTCGGTTTGCGCAAAATCGCGCGCTGCATCACGAATCATCAAATGCTCCTCTGATAGGTTGAAGTTCATCGATTATTCTGTTTATTATTGGGTATTGCAAATGTACAACGCACACGTCAATGTTTTAGGCTT
>CATAQZ010000040.1 GCA_949487015.1 Flavobacteriales bacterium UBA4585 | reverse complement strand
GGTTTCCCGCCGCCAGAGCATTACGCTGAACAGCGAGGCGGTGCCTTTGCACAGCCAAACATCACATCAGTGGTATCCGGCGAACAGTCCAGTGTTCAGCCTGAATTGGGCGAACATTGTCCTAACGGTCTTCCTTGTTTCAACGACTACGAAGCCGGTTTAGCTTACGCAAAAGAAGTAGGTAAACCCATCATGATTGATTTCACCGGCTGGGGCTGTGTGAATTGCCGTAAAATGGAAGAAAATGTGTGGGTGGACGAACGCGTTCATCAGCGTCTTCGCGACAACGTCGTGTTGGTTTCACTATATGTAGATGCGCGTCCTGACTTGCCCGAAGATGAGCAATACATCAGCGATATTACGGGTCGTAAAATCAAAAACATTGGAAATAAATGGAGTGAATTCCAGGAGGTAAATTTCCAAGAGGTAAGCCAGCCGCTCTATGTTATTTTAGGCCACGATAATCTCGAGCCTTTGGTGGAGAAAAATGCGTACAATCTCGATGTAGAAGCGTATATCGAATGGCTTGACCGCGGCGTCGCAGCATTCGAAAAATAAACTGCTTTTAAATATTTCTAACGCCCGGACAGAACCATCTGCTCCGGGCGTTGTCATTTAGATATGGAAGCAACGCTAGAAGAACGGTACCGACTACGTCAAGATCAGAAAGTTGTGGGCTATGCACGGAAAATTGGCGGGCGCACGCTTTTTTACAGTCGCGATGGTTTTTGGTGGTCGGGTATTAAAATTGAACATAACCAGATCGATGAAAGTATCGGTATCTACGATATCGATCGTAAGATGCTTCATGAGTGGGATATTGTTGAATACCGTTTAGAAGAAGACCGCGACCGATTAGGTGCCTTTCTTTGGTCAACAAAACGCAAGTGCTTTTGTATTGTAGACGTAAAAGATCCGGAAATAGAGGTCCCCTTGTTTGTGGATGACCTTCAGTTATTTCAGCCGAATGACTTGCGATTCAAAGCATACCTCTTTGAAAACCCAGATTTAATGGAAGAGTTAGGTGTGAGAGACGAATGATAGCTATTTTAGCAGTTCAGTATTAACGCATCACAAGCACGATGAACTCCAACTTTGTAGAAGAATTAAAATGGCGTGGCATGTTACACGATATCATGCCCGATACCGAAGAACTGCTGACTAAAGAAATGGTAAGTGGTTACATAGGTTTTGACCCAACAGCAGATTCTTTAGGAGTAGGAAACATGGTGCAGATCATGACACTCGTTCATTTCCAGCGTGCGGGTCACAAGCCGATCGCGCTAGTAGGAGGCGCTACTGGTATGGTGGGTGATCCTTCAGGGAAAAGCGCAGAGCGCAATTTGCTAGATTTAGAAACGCTCAATCACAACCTTGATAGCCAGAAGGCACAATTGGCTAAATTCTTAGACTTTGATTGCGGCGAGAACAGTGCCGAGATCGTCAATAATTATGATTGGTTCAAAGCGTTTGATTTTTTAGGGTTCATTCGCGATGTAGGGAAGCACATGAGTGTGAACTACATGATGGCGAAGGACAGCGTAAAAAACAGATTAGAAACAGGTATGAGTTTTACCGAATTCTCCTACCAATTGATCCAAGGCTATGACTTCTACCACCTTTGGAAAAACAATGGCGTTAAGCTTCAAATGGGCGGCAGCGATCAGTGGGGTAACATCACTACAGGGACAGAGCTCATTCGTCGATTGGGTCGCGGCTCAGCGCATGCATTGACTACACCTTTAATTAAAAAAGCCGACGGTACTAAATTTGGGAAATCGGAAGGTGGGAATGTTTGGCTGGATCCGAAACGTACGACACCGTATGCGTTTTATCAGTTTTGGTTGAATGCTGCCGATTCTGATGCGGAGAACTATATAAAGATCTTTAGTATCGAATCGCGTGAGGTCATTGAGGCGCTCATCGCAGAACATGCCGAAGCTCCGCACCAGCGTAAACTACAAAAGGCCTTAGCCGAAGAAATAACGATACGTGTTCATAGTCAAGAGGATTTAGAAAACGCCCAAGCAGCCTCTCAAATACTGTTCGGAAAGGCAACTGAAGAGCAACTTCGCGGTCTTGATAATGATACTTTAATGAGCGTCTTTGAGGGTGTGCCACAGCATGAATTACCGGCTGCTACACTTGATGGCGGACTGGACATTGTCGATGCCTTAGCAGAGGCAACCACTATTTTCCCTTCGAAAGGAGAGGCTAGAAAAATGGTGCAAGGCAATGGCGTTGCCATTAATAAAACGAAAGTGACGGTGGATAAGCAGCTGACTGCAGAAGATGTAGTCGCCGGAAACCTTATTCTCGTCCAGAAAGGCAAAAAGAATTACTACCTCGTTCGCGTCATCTAAAGCGGTAGGTAATTAAATACGATATCGTCGATTTCTTTCATGAAGCGATCATTTGGGCGCTGAAAGAAGTAGAACATTCCGTTTTCTCGCTTGGCACTTTCCTTCAGTTTCGCATATTCGAAGGATTCACCTTTGTTTACTAAACAGTAAGGTAGGCCGCTACGTACGATGAAAAGTGCTTGAAAATCAGGTGTCGTCGGGTTTGTGCTGCGATTCAGATACGCCCAGCATTCGTACCCGTCAAAACGTTGGTATTCCCATCCATTCTTTTTAAAGGCATCTTTCAAATTATCATTGACGGCACCCAAACGTTGTCCGGAAAAATAGTTTTCTAAGAAATTAGTGGGAAAACTTTTCCGTTCTAATTCTCTACCTAAGACTTGTCCAGATAAAACGACCTCGTAATATTTAGACATTCGCCTAGCTGTACTTTCCCAAAGTGAGTCTAAAGGATAGCTTGTATATACTGTTCCAAGCGTATCTTTTTTTGCATTGAGTAAAGCGGCATCGGCCATAACTCTTTTGTCTAATTCATTGACAAAGTCTTCATGAACCCATACGCGTGCAGTTGCTTGGTAATAACCGCTGTTAAAATCCGTTGCGAAAATTCGCACTGAATCACGCAAACTCAAAGTGCCTTCGCCGTTAGTGAAATTCGCAGTTCGTCTTACAACCTGGGCATTACTCAATGAGCAAAACGCTAGAAATGTAAAACAGAAGAAAGTATTTAATTGTCTCATAGACTAACCATTAAATTACAGCCTCTAATTTCACTATTGTCGAGTCGGCCGTAAACTTCAAATGTACCATTTTCAAAAACCCTGCCTTGATCCGATAGTGCTAAAAATGCACAGGTATGTTCGTTGGCAAGGTCAATAATCTGCAGCGCCCCGCGGCTCCCGTTCTGTTTCGGTGTATCCAGGGGGTCGGCAATATCTCTAGTGTAGACGCGCATCCAAGGTGGGCAGTTAAAAACATCGGAACCTTTTAGGTATGCTTGGCTAAGTAATTCGGTCATGCCGTATTCACTGTCTAAAGTGGTAACAGGAAAGCTGTTTCTTAGAATGGCGTGAACCTCTTCCCGTATCAATTCCTTTCTGCGTCCTTTCATTCCGCCGGTCTCCATAATATGTAGTTCAGGAAAGTGCAATTCAGGACCGATTCCAAAGTCGTCGTTCGTGAGCTTTTCAGCAAAATCAAGCAAAGCAAAGGTGACCCCCAATAAAAGTGTGGGACGTTTTTCCGTCTTCAAACGAATCAGGATTTGTATTAAATCCTGGTGATTGTATAAATAAAACCCACTTTCCTCTGATTCGCTTGCCCGGATGAGGCCTTCAGCCATGTGGACTAAGGATGAGCCATCTCGCTCTAAATACGACGGCAATAGTGCCAATACGGTCCAATTCTTTATGGAGCCATATTCTCGCTCGAAACCGGCCAAACAGATTTGATCATATGCTGACACTGATTTAACGAAATGCAAACTGGGTGTCCCTCCGGTCGTTGTGGAAGAAGAGAATACGGTTTCGGCTTCCCACTCTCCAGTCTTTATTTCATGTCCCTTAAACTGTTCTACCGGAAAAAATGGAATGGCTTCGAGACTGCGCACGTTCTTTGGATTTCGGCGCAATAAGTCGCACCATTTACGGTAGCGCAAGTTTTTCGCATACTGCCGTTCAAATACAGCGAGTGCATTTGATTCGAAATTATCTTCTGATATATGGTCGAGGTACGGCATAAAAAAACCCGCGCCTGAGGCGCGGGTCTAAATTAGTTAATCGCAGTGAGGTTAAAGCGAGTATCTGAAGCTCAATTTAAACGTCCGCCCTGGTGCCCATGTGCTAAAGAATGGAGAATGGCTATTGTAACTACGGAAAATACGATCACGCGTATCGTCCATAATATTGTTTACGCCAAACCCTAATTGGTATTGACGATCTGCACCGAAGTTTTTTAATAGGTTGAAGTTCAAACTGTGGAACGGTACCTCAAAAACATCTGGGTTGTCGGCTACACCAACAATGTATAGTTTTTCACCTTGCACATTATAGAATAGACCGCCTTGCCATCCGTTTTTAGGATTGTTGTAACTCAATCCAGCATTTATTAGATATGGACTTTGGCCTTGCATCGCTCTGGTTTCACTAATGACTTCCCCTTCTCGAGCAGAAGCTACACGCGCAGCGAACTCCGAAGAGTCTCTTGTCACAGAAGATAAAATGTAAGAGAAGTTAGAATTTAGTTCTAAGTGCTTCATTCCGATGAAACCTAGATTTTTGCGAACCTCAAATTCTGCTCCGGCTACAGTTGCGTTACCCACGTTTCTTGGCTGGAAATTAGAAGGCGCTGCAGCAGAATATGCTACCAATTCAATCGGGTTTTGGAAGTATTTATAAAATCCTGACAATCCTATGGTTTGTCCGCCTTCGAAGAAATATTCGTAGCGGAAATCTAAATTGCTAATGGTAGTATTGGTAAGATCAAGATTACCGATAAACGTGATACCTGTGAGGACATCTTCAATCTGCGCAGCACTCTTTTCTTTGAACGAAGGACGTGCTACTGTGCGGAAGGCGCCAAAACGAAGGTTTGAATTTTCGTTAACGCTATAAATGAGTGAAGCAGTAGGGAATAGGTTGAAGTTATTCAAGACTGGCTCCCATTGGTAATTGATCCCCGTTCCAGGAGCAGCAGCCTCTTGCTGGTCTACACCGGTATAGAACTGGTCGTAGCGCTCCATGCGAAGACCTACTACCATCTTTGTCAGTGGGTTCAAGCTGAATTCCTCGTGAATGTATCCCGCGAGATTGCTTTGGATACCCTGGTATGCGTTATTCGCTTCGTAGTTTCCGCTGTAGTAGGTGCCTGCATCTGTGATGACATTCCAGACAAAGTCCTCAGAGAGCAATTCATCTGCTTCACCGGTGAGTGGATTTAAATTTCCCAACGATTTCGCACGCAACTGGTAACGTAAAATCTCGTAATCGCGGTATTTGAAGGTATAGCTCGCGCCGTATTTCATTTTCGCATCTCTTCCGCGAACTTCATGACTTCGGGTAAAGTCTAATCTGTTCGCAAGATTGAATTCATTCAATTCGCGCCAAATGCGATTTGGGAACCCAGTTTCTCCTGGAGCAATAGCAAAAGTGTTATCCTCTGTTCTATAGGATGTCGAACGGATGTCTTTGTCTGCGATGCTACTAAAAGTAGGGGCAATGCGCCAATCGATTTTTAATTTATTATCGTCGCGACTGTGTTGGCCGTTGAACAAAGCGGAGGTGATGGAACGCTGCGAATATTCTAAGTTGTCTCTCGATCCAACAAATGAATTTTCAATGGAAGACGTCTCCTTGAATTTACCTGTACGACTTTCACCATTTTGCAAATGCATTACGGTGAATCGGTACTTATCGTTGTCATCTTTAATGGAGTAACCGAAAAGACCACTCATAAATACATTACTTATAGCTAATGAACCTACTTGAGTACGGTCCGCTTGAAGCGCATAATCTGTAGGCTGATTTCCTTTACGGTAAAAGTTCTGCTCGTACATGCGGGTGCTGTCTGCCCCAAGGGTGCCGTAAAAAGTGGTGTTCGCTTTGTAGGAGAAGGATCCGTTGTAACCAACGGTTTTACCGTTCTCTTTTTTAATTTGATTTCCGCCGCTTATACCTAAAGATCCATTCAGTGGCATGGACTGCGCTTTCGCGCCCAATACAGGAGAAAAGCCCTCCGTTAATTCCGTTGTAATCGGGTCGTCCAGGGCAGGATTAGGAATTCCTTCATAGATATAATTCTGAGGCAGCGGATTCGTACGGAATCCACTGTCGAATCCTAAGAAATCTGTTACTGAACCTTGGTGGCCTAGGCCTTGAATGAGATGCATTGCAGGATTGTAACTCAACGATGAGCTGATGTTCAATGTCTTTTTAGTTGGAAAATCGACCAATTCGATATTGACTAACCCCCCTGAAAAATCTGCGGGTAAATCTGCAGTAAGCGTTTTGAGTACTACAATATTCTGTAAAATATTGGTTGGAAAAATATCCATCTGGAGCGAGTTACGGTCCGGGTCAAGCCCAGGAATATCCATACTCATTAATTGCGTTTTCGTGTAGCGGTCACCCAGACCACGTACAAACACGTATTTTCCACCTTGAATACTCACCCCAGGTACGCGAGTTACTGCAGCCGCAGCGTTTCCGTCCCCGATACGTTTAAAATTCTGTGCGGAAATACCGTCCATTACGGTAGCCGATTTTCTCTTAACATCCAACAACGCACTCTCCGTATTTCGCATCGCCGACGCAGTTACTGTAACGGTCATAAGCTCGTTAGTCGTAGGTTTGAGGCGTAAATTCTCAAAAGCTACCACTTCACCCGCAACTACTTTCACATCGGGAATGATCAGGGTAGTTAATCCAAGGAAGCTAATTTCTAAGCTGTACGTCCCTGGTGCAAGGGATAATTCAAAATGTCCATCGAAATCGGTAAAAGCAACTGCATTTTCACTGGGAATTTGGGCATTTGCATAAAACAATGGTTCACTTGTTTCGTCTTCATAAACGGTACCTCTGATAATTCCGTTTTGAGCGGCTACTGCAGTGCTTAATACTAAAGCACAATAGATGGCGATTTTTCGAATCATTTCGTATCCTGTTATTTGGTGCAAAACACGAAAAAAGGCCCGAAACGGATGTCTCGGGCCTTTTATTGTTATGTTAACTTTATGTAAAGTCAGCTCTGCTTAGAATGCGCCTTTCATTGCTGCATACGTCCAAGCTAATTTGCTTTCGTCCGCACCCACTGTAGGAGTAGTAACAGAAGTAGCAAAATCAGAAGGATTCCAAGAAGTAACTGCTCCTGACTTGTCTAAGAATACATCAGCTAAAGTTGTACCGGCAGAGTACGAGCTTAAGTTGATTTCAATAGAAGAGAAGTTTAATAAAGAGTTATCGTAGTTGTAAGCACCTCCTGTTTCATCGATTTCCCAGTCACCTGAGTCATCAAAGTCAGTTATGTAGATATTCTCAACTGTACCCATGGCCGAATCACGGAAATCAGCGATTTCAGCAGCCATACCATAGAGTGTACCGTTTTTGGCTGTGAAGCCAGCACCCATAGTACCTTCTGGTCCATCTACTTCCATACCGTGGTCTGAATCTGCACCTGCAACATATACAAAGTTATCAATGGTTCCAGAGTACGCTTGATCGATATCGTAAGCATCATCGCCTTGTGCCCAAACAACGATGTTAGAAGCATCGACAGATCCACCAAAGAATTCAACACCATCATCTACGTTGGCTACAACCTCGATGTTGTCTACTGTAGTTCCTGATCCAACACCACCGAAAGTGATACCGTTGATTTCGTTACCGTCACCAATCAATGTACCTCCGTGACGAACACTTACGTACTCAATCATACCAGAGTTATCCATTGCATCAGATCCACCGTACATCGCGTATGGCTCATTTGCTGGAAGACCTTCGATCAATGCAGTTGAAGCGTCAGCCGAAATAGGAGCATATCCTAAAACAATCAATCCACCCCATAAACCAGCATCTGTTTCATCAAGGTTAGTACCAGCAGTTTGACCTATCTGAATGTTATCTGCAATAGACGTCATAACGATTGGCTGAGTTGCAGTTCCGCGAGCGTCAATGTATCCACCTTGCGCTACTACGATTACTGAAGAGTTTGCTCCTTGACCGTAACCACCTTTGATGATAGTTCCTGGCTCAATTGTTAGAGTATCTCCGTCAGCAACGATCACGCGTCCTTGAAGTTCATAGATACGCGCAGCTGACCATTTTGCATCACCAGTTTGACCGGATACCACTACGTTGTTTGGTGTTGCGAACGGACCTGTGAAGTCGTCGTGGTTACCGTTTTTCGCAGTAAGTGTCCAAGCAAAATCAGCAGCAGATGCTCCGCTAGTAGGCTCGTTTACAATAGTTCCACCAGCGAAAGATTCGCCTAAGAATTTATCTTGGAAGATTGAAACAGCAGACATATTGCCTGAAGTCAAGTGTGATGTGTTGATTTCAACATTTGAGAAGTTCAACAGACCCATAGAATGGTTGTATGATGAAGTTGAATCATCGATTTCAAAATCTGACGAAGTTGAGAAGCCAAAGAAGAATACGTTTTCTACTGAACCCATAGCGCCATCACGGAAGTCAGCGTATTCGCCATTACCACCTAAAAGTGTTCCATTTTTCAAAGTAAACGAACCTGTAGCAGTACCTTCTGGTCCATCGATTTCTAAACCGTGATCAGAATCACCGCCAGCAACATAGACAAAGTTGTCTATAGTTCCTGAGTATGCTTGGTCGATATCAAAAGCATCATCACCTTGAGCAGTAACACTTACATGTGTTGCGTTAACTGAACCACCGAAAAATTCAACACCATCATCTAATGTTGCGAATACTTCAATGTTATTCACAGTAGTACCATTACCAACACCACCGAAGGTGATACCGTTAATTTCGTTACCGTCACCAATCAAAGTTCCACCGTGACGAACACTCATGTAAGTCATAGTACCTGAGTTATCAGTATCGTCAGATCCACCGTAGAGTGCCCATGGCTCGTTAGCGGGCAATCCTTCAATGAGTGCTGTAGCCGCATCAGCAGAAATAGTTGCCTTACCTAATACGATCAAACCACCCCAAAGACCTTTGTCAGTTTCATCTAAGTTAGAACCATTGCGCTGTCCAACATTGATATTGTCTAAAACTGAAGTCATAACGATTGGGTTGTCAGCAGTACCTTGAGCATCCAACTTACCACCTTGACCTACAATCAAACAAGATGCATTCGCACCATCACCTTCTTCACCTTTAATGATGGTTCCGGCTTCGATCGTGAGTGTGGCAGCATCGCCAACAACAACACGGCCATTCAATACATAAATGGAATCTGCACTCCATGTTTCATTCGCAGTGATAACACCAGATTTCGTGACGATCACAGAAGGATCAACTGGCTCTGGATCTGTACCACCACCGTTACATGCGGCAAGTAATGAGGCAGCTGCCGCGAATGCCCAAATTTTGTTCAGTTTCATTTTAATCTGTCTTTAGTATTAGTGACAGAGCAAATGAAACACACTTATGTAAAGTTAAAATTAACCCGAGGTCAAGGAATTAAAATGCGCGTATTAACCTTGTGTTAATTGCGTCTTCCAACAAAAAGCGTATTCAATAAGACTTATATTTACGCAACGCTAAGGTAATTATCTCTGATACACAGCCATGAAAACGAAAGACATTACTATACTGCTTGTTGATGATGAACCCGATATTCTGGACATCATCAGTTATAACTTAAAAGCCGAAGGATACAAAGTCAAAACGGCTTCAAGCGGACGCGACGGGGTTGAAAAGGCAAAGAAATACCATCCTGATCTCATTCTTTTAGACGTAATGATGCCGGAAATGGATGGTATTGAGGCATGTGAGCAGATTCGCAAACTACCTGGTCTAGAACACACCATCATAGCATTTTTAACGGCACGTAATGAAGATTATAGCCAAGTAGCAGGTTTCGAAGTTGGCGCAGACGATTACATCGCCAAACCGGTGAAGCCTAAAGTCCTAATATCAAGGTTAAAAGCCCTGTTGCGTCGAAGACCTTCTGAGTCTACTTCCTCTGAAGAGCGTACTACTTTCGGCGATATGGTCATCGATAAGGAGCAATATCACATAGAAATCAAAGGGAAAGTAGTGGAGCTCCCACGTAAGGAGTTTGAGTTGCTCAGCCTCTTAACATCCAAATCAGGTAAAGTATTTACTCGAGAGGAAATCATGGATCGTATTTGGGGTACGGCTGTAATCGTTGGTGGAAGGACTATTGACGTTCATGTTCGAAAATTACGTGAGAAGATCGGCGAAGATCGCATCAAAACGATAAAGGGCGTCGGCTACAAATTTGAGGATTCAAATTCGTAGATTAACCGCATGAAAGTATTGCGGAACAATCTAACCTCTCTTATCTCCTCCTTTCTCGTTCTATTCGTCTGTATCTTTTTTCGGGATACATTAGGATTACAGGGTGTTGTTATAATTTCATTCATTGCCACGGTCTTTTTGTTTGCTTTTGAAGCCCTCGTGCGTCGCTACGCATTAGAAAAAACCGTTGCGATCATGAAAGAACACGATTCGGCATTGTTTAAAGAGATTCCTGAATCCATAGAAGGAATGGAAGCGGAGATTGCGCTTTGGTCGAAAAAACAATCGGAATTTCTTGAGGAATACCGAAGCCGTGAGCAGTTTAGAAGAGAGTATGTCGGCAATATTAGTCACGAACTTAAAACTCCAATATTTAGTATACAAGGTTATATCCATACCTTGCTCGACGGAGCCATGGATGACTCTAAAGTGGCAAAGAAGTTTTTAAAACGTACTGCTAAATCAGTGGATCGCATGACAGAATTGGTCAAGGATTTAGAGGCCATTTCAAAGATTGAAAGTGGTCTGTATGAAATTCAACTACGCCCTGTGGTACTGCTGAATTTGATTGACGATTCCATGGACGCATTAGAGTCATTCATTGCCGAACATAAAGCAGAAGTGGAAGTGGTTTGGGAAGTGAACAAGGATGTTCAGGTCGTTTGTGATTCTGCCCGTATGGAACAGGTTTTAGACAATTTGATTGTTAATGCGATCAAATATAGTCCAGTAGGGTCTTCAGTTCTTGTGGTTATTCGGGAGAAAAACGACAGTGTATATATCGATGTACGCGACCATGGGTTCGGTATACCTGAAGGTGATTTAGCACGCGTATTTGAGCGTTTTTACCGCGTCGATAAGGCTAGAACTAGGAATGAGGGTGGATCCGGTCTAGGACTTTCCATAGTTAAGCATATTGTCGAAGCCCACGGTGAGGAAATCACTGTGAACTCTAAAGAACGAGTGGGGTCGGTGTTCTCTTTTTCTCTCGCTAAAGTGACACGATAAATCGTGTAAAACCTTTCTATTAAAATTGGGAACCGCATTGTGAGGTAGTTAAATTTGAGGTAAACCTTGAAGAACCATGGAGTGGACCCCTGAATTGATGGAAAAGCTTACTGCCCTGCGCGGTAAGATCGAAAGTACCGGCCAGGATTTTGAGACCTACGTTGACGGTTGGCAGCGTGCACAGTTTAAAAATTACTGGGATTACATTCAATTAGAGACGCTTCTTAGTCTACAACGCCCTGTTACAGATGTACAGGACGAACCTATCTTCATAATTTATCACCAGATTACAGAGTTGTATTTCAAACTTGCTCGTATTGAAATAGATGCAATCGCTTCTGCTGAAGCCTTAGAAGTGTCCGATTTTAAAGAGCGTATAGATCGTTTAAATCGTTATTTCGGAGCGCTTCGTAGTAGTTTCGGAGTGATGGAAAAAGGCATGAAGAAGTCCGAGTTTTTGGCTTTTAGAGATGCACTGGCTCCTGCGTCCGGTTTTCAAAGTGCGCAATATCGTATGATTGAATTGGGCTGCGCCCCGGTGATTAATATCGTTGCAGAATCAAAGCGTGAAGAGTTACTTCGTTCCTCAATTGAAGAACAGATGGAAGCTATTTATTGGCGCGATGGTGCGAAAATAGAATCAACGGGTCAGCCGGCCTATACGGCTGTACAATTCATCGAGAAGTACTGGGATGATTTTTTGTTCGCGGCTGAATCCTATGAACACTGTAATATTTGGGAGCGCTTTTGCGAATTAAAACGCAATGGGCTTAGCGATGAAGAATTGGTAAGTCTCGAGAATGCATTGCGATTGTTGGATTTGAATGTCAATGTGAATTGGCCCTTGCAGCATTATAAAACGGCGGTACGTTATTTATCGAAGAAGCCAACTGATATTGCCGCTACAGGCGGTACGAATTGGCAGAAGTACTTGCCTCCGAGATTCCAGCGCCGCATTTTTTATCCAGAATTATGGACGGAGACCCAGCAAGCCGAATGGGGTAAGAGTTGGGTAGAGGACGTACTGCGAGAAATAGAAGGGGTTAAATGAGTTTAAAAAAGAATGCCTGGATTGCCTTAGCGGCTCTATTTGTGTTGCTCATAATTTGGGTATTGTCCTCAAAGAATGAACGGGTAACAGTCCTTGAAGAACAGGAAGAGGTGGCAGAGATCGTTCAGCCAAGAGTTGTATTGACTTTGCCTGCAGATACTTTGCGTTTCGAAAAACATAGCATTGCATCAGGCGAGAGTTTTGGCGCACTTTTGGGCAAACGCGGTATTGGTACGGCTCAGATCTATAAAATTGCAGCGGCAGTAGAGGATCAGTTTAATGTGCGTCGCATTCGGGCGGGCATTGAAGTCCAATTCGCCACGGGAGATAGTTCGCTTTTTCCTTCCTATTTCATTTATCCAGAAAGTAAATATGAATATTGGATCATCGGGCTGCAAGATTCTATTTATGCGAAAAAAGTAGAAAAAGAACGCGAGGTTCGCCGAAGAGCCATTTCCGGAACCATCGACGATGCACTATATCTCAGTGTAGGTCGTTCGGGCGGAACTCAAGCACTAGCCATGTCGCTAGTGGAGGTCTATGCATGGACTATTGATTTCTTCCGACTACAAAAAGGAGATGCATTTAGTGTTATTTACGAAGAGGAGTATGTAGATGATACAGTTTACGTAGGACTCAAGCGTGTAGTCGCAGCAAATCTGACGCACATGGGAAATGATTTTTATTCTTTTCCTTATGAAAACGAATTGGGATTTCATGATTACTATGATGAAGAAGGACGTAGTTTGCGAAAGACCTTTCTGCGCGCGCCTTTGAATTTCACCCGTATTTCTTCGAGGTATTCTGGTCGCCGTTTTCATCCTGTACAAAAACGTTGGAAGGCACATTTAGGAACAGATTACGCCGCGCCAACAGGGACCCCTATAATGACTACGGCGGACGGAGTTATTATTGCCGCCCAGTATACATCTGCTAACGGAAATTACGTCAAGGTTCGCCACAACAGCACCTACACTACTCAGTACCTGCACATGAGCAAAATTAAGCCGGGCATTAAAAACGGGGTAAAAGTGAAACAAGGCGATGTTATTGGATATGTAGGCTCCACAGGTTTAGCTACTGGTCCGCACGTGTGCTACCGATTCTGGGTTAACGGAAAGCAGGTGGATCCTTACAAGCAAAAATTACCGGATGCTAAGCCACTTACGGCCGATCGGATGGATGCGTATCAATCCTACATGACTCGCTTAAAAGAAGAATTGGATTCCCTTACCCAATAACGATATTAATAATTCGTCCAGGCACGACAATCATTTTGCGTACCTGCTTCTCGCCGATCTGTTCTAAAGTACGTGGATCTTCCAGAACTACTTTTTCAATGGCATCTTTATCCATGTCCAGCGGTAATTCTAATTGGAAGCGTACTTTTCCATTGAAAGAAACCGGGTAATTCTTGCTGCTTTCGATTAAATAGCTCTCGTTGTGCTGAGGATAAGTCGTATGGGTCACAGAACCTGTACCGCCTAGTTTTTCCCAAAGCTCTTCCGCTAAATGTGGCGCAAATGGCGCGATGAGACGAACTAAAGGTTCAAGCACTTCTCGATTATTTGCCTTTAACTCCGTTAATTCATTCGTAGCGATCATGAAGGCACTGACGGAAGTGTTGAAACTGAAGTTTTCAATATCCTCGCCTACCTTTTTAATACAGGTATGTGCTGCTTTAAGCGCGTTTTTACCTGCAGAGGCATCGCTTACCGCAAAGGTGCCGTCCCTATGAAAGAGCTTCCAGAATTTACGTTGGAATCCCGCGACACCGCTTAATCCTTGAGTATTCCACGGTTTACTCTGTTCAATGGGTCCTAAGAACATTTCATACATGCGGAGTACATCGGCGCCATACTTTATGACGATGTCATCTGGATTCGTAACATTGAATTTCGATTTAGACATCTTTTCCACTTCCCTGCTGCAGATGTATTTACCTTCTTCTAAAATGAATTCGGCACTCTTGTACTCTTCGCGCCAATTTTTAAACGCTTCTACATCCAACTCATCGCCTTGCAGGAAACTGACATCCGCATGCAGTGGATGTGTTTCGTACTGGTCTTTCAAGCCTGCGCTTACGAACGTATTTGTGCCATTGATGCGATGCACAAAGGCACTTATGCCCTGAATCATCCCCTGATTGATGAGTTTTTTAAACGGCTCATCAAAAGTAATATAGCCTAAATCATACAGCGCTTTTGTCCAAAACCTTGAGTACAGTAGGTGGCCGGTGGCATGTTCAGAGCCGCCCACATAAAGATCAACTTGATTCCAGTATGCTACAGTTGACTCGCCGGCAAATTCGGTCTCATTATGAGCGTCCATATAACGTAGGAAGTACCATGAAGATCCTGCCCAACCAGGCATGGTCGTAGTTTCCAGTGGACATCCATTATACGTCCAGTTTTTTGCTCGGGCCAATGGCGGTTCCCCATCTTCAGTAGGTAGGTAAGCATCTACTGCGGGCAATGTCAATGGAAGATCTTCGAGCGGTAGCGTTTTTGGAATCCCATTTTCGTAAAATACAGGAATGGGCTCGCCCCAATACCGTTGGCGACCAAAGATGGCATCACGCAGCTTAAACTGAGTCGCGCCTTTTCCGTAGCCAATTTCTTCTAAATGCTCAATCATTTTTCCCTTCGCGTTCATGCAATCCATGCCGTCGAGGAATCCTGAATTCACCATTTTACCCGATTTCGCATCGTAGCTCTCCTTTGTAATATCTCCTCCTTCAACTACTTCCACGATAGGAAGATCGAAGTGCTTAGCGAAGGCGTAGTCTCTGCTGTCGTGGGCTGGCACTGCCATTACAGCGCCTGTACCATAGCTAGCTAATACATAGTCGCCAATCCAAATAGGCACTTGTGCTTTTGTGATTGGATGAAGTGCATAGGCCCCGGTAAAGCAACCGCTGATGGTTTTTGTATCTGCCATTCGATCGCGCTCGCTGCGAGATGCGGCTTTTTCTTTATAGGCTGCTACGGCCTCGCTGCGCTCGGCCGTAGTAATAGCGTCGACTAATTCGTGCTCAGGTGCAAGTGTTAAAAAAGTGGCGCCAAAAAGCGTGTCGGGACGGGTCGAAAAAACCTCAATCTGTCCAGGGTGGTCTTGAATGTCAAAAAACAGAGCTGCTCCAACAGACTTACCAATCCAATTGCGCTGCGTCTCTTTCAATGCGTTGCTCCAGTCTATTTGGTCTAGACCTTCCAACAAGCGGTCCGCGAATGCGGTAATGCGCATGGACCACTGCATCATTTTTTTCTGAATAACGGGATGGCCACCTCTTTCACTTACACCGTCTTTTACCTCATCATTTGCAAGTACGGTCCCCAATGCCGGACACCAGTTTACGTTACTTTCGCTGCGGTAGGCTAATCGGTAATTTAACAGCACTTCGGATTTATCCTTTTCGTTCAAG
>CATAQZ010000039.1 GCA_949487015.1 Flavobacteriales bacterium UBA4585 | reverse complement strand
GCCAATACGGACCAATCTATATGTTTTGGAGGATCCCCAGGTACATAGGCTCTGTGTTGTGCGAATTCAACACTGTATCCAAAATCCGGGCTTTTATGCAAGCCTGTCATAAATCCCCGGACTCTTTCCTCTGCCCACCAAACCAAAGATGCTATCTCTTGCTCATTCACAATTACTGTTTATGTATGGGTTAACTTCTGTCTAGCCCAGTTCGAAAGGTTAAGATAATCTAATGGAACTTCGCTGCGAAACAACTCCAGCATTAAAACCAATTTCATTTTTAACAGCTCAATACGTGTAATAAGATCTTCAGGAAAACCGCCACGGATCATGTGAACTCTATTCGCAATTCTTATATGCTCAAGGAGTGTGTCTGACTCTTTTAGGGCTTTAGTGTAGTATTCTTCGAAAGTATGCTCAAATCGTGCACTGACCCCCATATCTAGAAGATTACAAACGTTAATAATGTCGTCTTTAATCTTAAAAGCCAGATTGAACGTGCCATTACTGTAGTACCCTTTGGTTATAGATTGTATGTTCCTGTTAATTGCTAATGCCTCTTGATAGATAGGCTGACTTACTTTTGTATCCATTTTTAATTGGCCTTACGATTCGCGTTAATTTTAATTAGATGTACTTCTTTTCGAGTGAGTTCTTGAAGTAGATCGAAATACAGCTGTTTTACTCCTTCTACCATCTCTTCTAAACCAGGTAGATAAATTTCTCTAGGCCATTGACCGAGCAGGCTCCATAATTCAGCTACTCTGAGTACAAAGTTTTTATACATGGCTATCTGCTTTTGTATGGAGAATGAATCCTGATAATTAACAATGGTTTCAGATAAATGGTAGTTGCACCTTTGCATTGCTGCATGCAAGTACGGTCTACGGCGCTCATCTAAGCGCTTTAGGGCATTGTATGTTAATTGTTGTACTTCGAATGAATATTTGCTCTGAATGATACTTTTTGACTCATACATGAGGTGATATATTTTTTTGTTACAGTAATTGCCCACTATTTTAAAATTGTCGCTCCCAATTTAAATGGACATGATAGGTCGGTGTAAGCGAAATGGGATTAATGAAAGGTCATAGAATTCAATTGGTTTTGTTCATAATGTTTTAAATCTACGCTCAAAACCTATCATTATTATCTATTCTTGATAACTCTACTTTATCAACATTAGCTACTTTAGGCGCATGATTATTACAAAGACCCCTTTTAGAATTTCATTTGTTGGCGGAGGTAGTGACCTTCCAGCATATTTCGGTAAACAGCGCGGTGCGGTGCTGAGCACGAGTATCGACAAATACATGTATATCAGTACTCATGCTTTTTTTGAAAAGAACAAGATCCGTTGTAAATACTCTCAAACAGAGACCGTGGATGATGTAAAGAACCTACAGCATCCAATCCTACGTACAGTATTAGAAGACTTCAATCTTAATGGTATTGAAGTGAGTTCTATTGCCGATATACCAGGCGGAACTGGGATGGGGAGTAGTTCTAGTTTTACAGTAGGTTTACTTCACAACCTAAGTGCCTTTACGGGACGTTCGTATGGTAAACAGGAATTGGGGGCTGGCGCATGTCGGGTAGAAATTGACTTACTGAAAGAGCCAATAGGAAAGCAGGATCAATATGCTGCTGCCTTTGGAGGGTTGAATGTTATTGAGTTTAACCCTGACGGCTCTGTGGATGTGCATCCTTGCCATGTTTCCGACGAAACGAGGAAGACTTTGAATACCAATTTGAAACTATATTACCTTGGTAATCAGCGCTCTGCAAGCGCAATTTTAGCAGAACAAAAAGAAAATACCTCACAAGAATCTAAGTTTCAGGCCTTAACCACTATGGTGGGTTTAGTTTATAAATTACGCGATGCACTAGAAGCAGGTAATCTCGATGATTTCGGCTCATTATTGCACGAAAATTGGCTTCTAAAACAGCAACTAGCCTCGGGTATTACCAATCCTAGAATTACTGATGCATATGCTGCCGGTCGAGACGCTGGTGCTCTAGGTGGCAAACTCCTTGGTGCTGGCGGAGGCGGATTCATGCTATTTTACGCCCCCACTGCTGCCCACACATCGTTAGATGAGGCAATGAAGAAAATTGATGCCGAACCTTTTGACTTTAATATGGAGACAGAAGGATCGAAAATCATTCATGTCGAAAGATAATTGACAGGAACACAACATATCAATTAATTCGTTACTTTTGCGCCTCAATTATTCATTAATTAACGGGGTTTCGGACCCTTTTAAAACAATTAATTATGTCAACTAAGATTCGTTTGCAAAGAGGTGGTCGTAAAGGACGTCCAGTTTATTCAATCGTTGTAGCCGATGCTCGCGCTAAGCGTGATGGTCGTTTCATCGAGAAATTGGGTACTTACAACCCGAACACTAATCCAGCAACAATCGATTTGAACTTCGACTCTACTCTATCTTGGGTCATGAAAGGTGCTCAGCCAACTGATACTGCGCGTGCTATTTTATCTTACCGTGGTGTAATGATGAAAAAACACTTGCTCGAAGGTGTTCGTAAAGGTGCTTTGACTGAAGAACAAGCAGAGGCTAAATTCGAAGCTTGGGTTTCTGAAAAAGAAAACAAGATAGAAGGAAAAGTTCAGTCACTAAATGAAGCTGCACAGGCGAGTAGATCAGCACGTCTTGCTGCTGAAGCTGAAGTAAACAATGCACGTAAAGCTGCTATTGAGGCGGCTAACGCTCCTGTTGTAGAAGAAGCTCCTGCTGAAGAGGTAACGGAAGAAGCCCCTGCTGCTGAGGCGACAGAAGAAGCTCCAGCGGAAGAAAGCGCAGAGTAATTGTGCAAAGGGAGCAGTGTTTTTCATTAGGTAAAATCACGAAACTCCACGGGTACAAAGGAGCAGTGGTTCTCCACATAGACTCTTCTACTCCACAATACTTTAAAGAATTGGAATCAGTTCTCCTGGAAATTAACCAGGAGCTGGTTCCTTTTTTTGTTTCATCACGCGGTGCACTAAATGGAAAAAAGTTGGTGCTCTCTTTTGAGGATGTAGGTATTGATGAAGCGAAAAGAATAGTCAATGCATCCGTTTATCTTCCCAACAACATGCTACCGGCTCCAGAGAATGACAATAGCTTTTACGATAAAGCCATTGAAGGGTTTACTGCCATACATCGAGGAGAAAACATAGGACACATTAAGGAAATTATAGAGCAATCTGCGCAGAACCTGTTTCTTATTGAGTCAGACGAGAATCAGTATTTGATTCCGGTTGTTGAGCCGTTCATTGAACGTATCGATCACAAGAAAAAATCCATTTATTTTGATTTACCCGAAGGTTTATTAGACCTTTAAATCAAGATGAAAAAGCCGCTTCCTTACGATCCTAGATCACTTCATTTGATCTATTCGTCGCTATTGCTTCTGCAACTGGTTGTGACTTCTGTGGTTCTTTATGCCGCTCAAGAAAATGCAGTGATCACTTTCGACATTCATCGCTTGACGAACACGGCTGCGCCTGTTGCTGCTGGTTTAAATGCTTTCTTCGGAAAATGGATATGGACTAGAGGAATGCAGCATTTGAGTAGCGAAGAGGAATTGGAAGATAAACTTCGGACTTTAACAAAGATGCACATTTGGCAATGGGTTGTTGTTCAATTCGCAACCATCCTCCTCCTCTCCTACACGCTTATTGAAGCCAACTTCTTTTACTTCATTTTTGCTTTGGTGAATATTATCTATTTCATCACCTTGCGACCTAAGATTTTTACTTTTAACGAAGGCATATGAATTATACGAAGCCTTTTAAAATGAAGGAGTTTGAAGTAGCGCACGACCAATGTGCTATGCGTGTAAACACAGATGGTTGTTTATTAGGTGCTTTAGCAGCCGCCAGTACAGCTGTTACAGATGTTAAACGGGTGTTGGACATAGGCACTGGTAGTGGGGTCATTGCCCTTCAACTGGCCCAACGCTTCCCCAACGCTTTTGTCGACGGTATTGAAATTCATGGCCCTAGTGCGAAACAGGCAATGGATAATTTCAGGAACAGCCCCTTTCACTCGAGAATGGTTTGCTATCACCAACCTATTCAGGAATTTGGGATGAACACCTATTACGATATCATCGTTTCTAACCCGCCCTATTTTGAAGACGGACCTACAAAAAGTGACCATGGAGTTGCTGCCGCACGACATGCACTTACATTAGATTTTAAGAGTCTAGTGATGAGCGTCTCCGGGCTTTTAAAGCCCAAAGGTAGTTTTTGGGCTATTCTTCCTTGTGACAGAAAAGATCGGTTTCTTGACGCTGCATTGGATGAAGGATTATTTCTAAACGAGGTCATTCATATCAGACCGAAGGAACAACGAGAGGCTAACAGATGTATTTTCGGCTTGAGTAAGATTAATAATGGTGATGCCCTGCATAGAACTATTACTATCTATGAAGATGACCAGTCTTATACTTCTGAAACACATGAAGTATTAAGCCCGTTCTACGATAGTCTCTAATAGCCTTTGTAGGGAATCGCTTTCTCGAAAAAATTCACACCGAAATCATCTGCTAATTCATCTAAAATAGGATTATACCATTGCGCTGTAATAGGCATTTGAACACCGGCTTCTGCGCTTTTACCAGTAAGAATGAGTTTAGTAGCAATTCCTAAAGGCAAACCTACCGTGGAAGCCATGGCAGTTTGGCTTGCACTCTTTCCTTCCACGCCCATTGAACTCTCAATCATGCCTAATTGGTCTCCATTTTTCCAGCCAATTTTATGATACATAACAATCAGGTCGCGGTCCTCTTCATTCAATGTCCATACTTGTTTCAGTATATATTCCAGGCACTGCGCTGGAGTCCCTGTGGAAAAAGGAAATACATGATCTGAAAATAGTCCGGCCCATTCTAGTTTTGTGAAAATATCGGAATCTTGAGGAATGCCTAAATAATACTTTAACTTCAGCTCAACGGAGTCTTGAGGATTATAGGCTAAAAAGAGATTTGTAAACTCTCTAAAGGACATCGTATCCGTATTTTCAATAGTGTAGGAATCATCGGTCATCCCTAATTTCACAAAACTGTCCCATGCTCTAGCAAACCCTGGACGTCTTAATGTTCCTCTGTACAGCGTAGTGGCATTTTCAAGATTATAAGCTTTGCGGTATTTTAAACTATCCCTATTTGCTAGCCCTTCAAATCGTCCATAACCTTCAACATTCATGAATTCGGTACGACGAAATACCATATGTGAGGGTATGTACTTATACTTCCCTTCTTGAATAAATTTGACCGCTCCTCCCTGACCAGCGAGAACTACGTTTCTTGGGTTCCAAGTGAATTTATAGCGCCACGGGTTATTACCTTCGGAATCAGGACTCAGGAGGCCTCCTGTGAAACTTTCAAATAAGACTATTTCACCACCATCATTTCGTATACCATCCAGTAATCGTGCTGCACTCATGTGATCTATACCCGGATCGAGTCCGCATTCATTTAAGAATACTAAGCCATTTGATCGTGCTTCATCATCCAGCGCGCGCATTTCCGGTGTTAAATAACTGGCAGTGACCAGATGCGCATTATGCTTTATACATGCCTTAGCTACATTTAAGTGCATGTGCGCAGGAACCATTGATATTACTAAATGTGCTTCACTCAGCGCTTTATCTAAAGCAGCACTATCTGTGATATCTAATTCGCCTGCCTTGCAACGTTCATTGGCCTCGCCCAATCTCTGGATTGCTGTATCTATATCCCTATCAAAAACGTTTAAATTCCAATCGTACAAATCAAGTTTTGATTTTAAATACGGTACTAAACTTTGTGTGCTTAATCCAGCACCGATAAGTATGATTTGCTTTGTCATTTGTTTCTCTTGAAGTTGTTTTAAAAATAACGAAAGTTATGATATGGTTATATTAATAACAGTGAGAAGTTGCCTTGAAGAGCGTATTTTTAATGCATGAAATATCTCATTGCATTTTTCGGCGCAAGTGCCGTACTATTAGGGGCCTTAGGGGCACATACTTTAGCGCCTTACATGGAGGCTTCTGCTTTGAATTCTTTTAAAACTGGTGTTTTATACCAATTAGTCCATACAGTAGCACTATTGGCAGCATCAAAAAGTACTGTTCCAAATTGGGCCCGCTACAGCTGGTGCACTGGAATTGTGCTTTTTAGCTTCAGTATTTACTTGCTTTCTACGGATGAGTTATTAGGACTTAATCTTAGTTTTTTAGGCCCCATTACTCCTTTAGGCGGACTTGCTTTCGTTGTTGGCTGGGTCGGAGTGGCATTCCATAATCGTCTTTAAATCAATACGTAGAGGATAAAATATAGAACAGGAAGGTTAATTTTTGACAATTCGAAGGGCTCAATTCAATAGCATTTCTACATTTGTAGAACCTATTATAGAACCAACCACTTATTGTTATGAACCACCAGGAACACCTAAGCTCTTTGAGCATAGGGCCTAAGACTCTTTTTAGCAACCTTGACCCGGATGCATTAGAGCAACACAGTCTATCAAAAAATATGGCGGTGCGCACGTCGCACGGAGCTATTGCACTGAATACCGGAAAATTCACAGGACGTTCTCCAGAAGACCGCTTCATTGTCAAAGACGCGCTTACAGAGAATGCTGTTTGGTGGGGCCCGATCAACAAACCCTTCGATGCTGTTGCATTTCAAAAGCTAAAGAAAAAAGTCTGCGCCTATCTCGACGGTAAAGACGTATATGTTCGGGACGCATTTGCAGGGGCCCATCCCGACTACAGAATGAATGTTCGAGTCATTAATGAATATCCTTGGTCGAATCAGTTTGCGTATAACATGTTCTTGCGCCCTTCTCAAGATGAATTGGCCCACTTTGAACACGAATGGACGATTATCAATGCGCCTGGTTTTTTAGCCCATCCAGATGTAGATGGAACGCGTCAGGAAAATTTCGCGATACTCGATTTTACGGATAAAACCATATTAATTGGTGGTACAGGCTATACGGGCGAGATCAAGAAAGGCATCTTCAGCGCGTTGAATTTCATTCTTCCATTTGAAAAGGATGTTTTAAGCATGCATTGTTCAGCCAATGTTGGAAAAGATGGAGATACCGCAATATTCTTTGGCCTATCGGGTACCGGAAAGACAACACTGAGTGCAGATCCTATGCGCAAGTTGATCGGTGATGATGAACACGGCTGGTGCAATGACGATACCATCTTTAATTTTGAAGGTGGCTGTTATGCAAAAGTGATCGATCTCAGTCCTGAAAAAGAACCTGATATCTTCAATGCGATCAAGCCACACGCCATCCTAGAAAATGTTGTGCTAAACGCAGACGGAAGTGTCAATTTCTCAGATACCTCCATTACTCAAAACACGCGTGTTAGTTATCCAATAGATCATATAGAAAACATTCAACCCGGCTCACTGGCCTCCAACCCAAAGAATATATTCTTTTTAACCGCCGATGCGTACGGTGTCCTCCCTCCTATTTCCAAATTAACCCCGGCACAAGCAGCATACCACTTTATAAGCGGCTACACGGCTAAAGTTGCGGGCACCGAGGAGGGCGTTACAGAACCTAAAGCGGTTTTTTCAGCTTGTTTTGGAGCTCCATTTATGCCTTTACACCCCACGGTCTATGCGGATATGCTTGCTCAAAAAATGAAAGCTGCCAATACCAATGTATGGTTGATCAATACTGGCTGGTCAGGAGGCGCATATGGCGTGGGAAAACGGATGAAACTAAGTTATACGCGAGCTATGATAACAGCGGCAATGAATGGTCATCTTGATGCGGCGAGTTATACCGAACATCAAGTGTTTGGTTTAGCTATGCCGACAGCTGTCCCTGGGGTTCCTTCAGAGCTATTGAATCCGGTGTCAACCTGGAAGTCTGAAGAAGATTACGATAAGACCGCTTTAGTGTTAGCGCATAAATTCATCGCTAATTTTAAAGAATTCGCTGATCAAGCCAGCGATGACGTACGCTCTGCTGCACCTAGAGTGTACTCAAATGCGCGTTAGCGCAAAGTTTGAATTGATGTGTGTGTAAAAGAGCGGCTCAACAGCCGCTCTTTTCGTTTCTATGAAGGGGATTGCGCGGATATCAACATAGCTCAGTTAAAAACTTCGCGCAAGGATAATATTTCCGGTACATCTAAACTGCTCTTAAAGAGTATTTTGAAGAAACTAATCTGAGAAATCTATATGGCTGCTAAAAACAAAGCACAAAAACCACGTAAGATCTTCGTTCTTGATACTTCCGTAATTCTTTTTGACCACAATGCGATTCATTGTTTTGACGAACACGATGTGGTTTTACCCATATCTGTCCTCGAAGAATTGGACGAATTCAAAAAAGGACACGATTCAAAGAATTATGAAGCACGTGAATTCATTAGAACACTAGATAAAATAACAGAAGGCAAAGATTTCACGAATTGGATTCCGCTAAATGGAGACGAAACGGGTTCCATCAAGGTAATCATGGATACCAGCAGAGCTGGCGTCGATGCTGAGCGAATTTTAGGTCGAAAAATGGATCATAAAATCATTAATGCCGCTCTTAATATTCGGGAGGAGGCTCCCGATCGAAAAACAATTCTGGTGACAAAGGATATTAATCTGCGATTGAAAGCGAAAGCACTTGATCTAGCATCTGAGGATTATTTAACCGGGAAAGTAAAAGATGTTGACTCCTTATTTCGCGGAAAAGCCACAGTTGAAAATTTCAGTGCCACAACGTTGGGGAAATTATACGAGCAAAAGACGCTGGACATTGACACAGTGCTCGAAGAAAATCCAGAATTCAGTCCTTTCCCAAACACTTTCTATATTCTTAAAAGTGATAATAGCAGTGGCCTCGCCTTCTATAATGTGGCGAATCAAACGTTTGATCACGTTGAAAAGCGCAGCGTTTACGGTATAAAACCTAGAAATGCAGAGCAAGCCTTTGCCATTCATGCCGTCCTGAATCCGGATATTAAATTAGTTAGCCTAACTGGAGTTGCGGGTACTGGAAAAACACTAATTGCATTGGCGGCATCTCTTGAGCAGCGTCGTGATTTTAAGCAAGTTTATCTCGCACGCCCCATTGTTCCTTTATCAAATAAGGATCTCGGATATCTTCCAGGTGATGCAAAAGAGAAGATTAACCCGTACATGCAGCCCCTCTGGGATAATTTGAAATTGATTAAAAATACGTTCAGTGATCGCGACAAGGAATACAAGCAATTGGATGAAATGGTCGAAAAAGAAAAAATTGTCATTACCCCACTCGCTTACATTCGCGGAAGATCGCTGGCAAATATCATATTCATCGTTGACGAAAGTCAGAACCTCACGCCGCACGAGGTAAAAACGATTATTACGCGAGCGGGAGACGGTGCAAAGTTCATTTTTACTGGTGATGTTAAACAGATAGATTCGCCTTATTTGGACGAACAAAGCAATGGGCTGAGCTTCTTAATTGATCGCGTTAAAGGTCACGATATGTATGCGCACATCACTTTAGAGAAAGGTGAGCGTTCGGCTTTAGCAAATTTGGCAAACGATTTGCTATAGAATTTATGGATCAAAATAGTATCAACCATGCCAAAAGCCATTCTCTACACTGCAGTAACTCTAGACGGTTACATTGCCGATTCCAACGGTGGAATTGATTTTCTAGACCATCCATTGTTTCGTCTTCCAGATGAAGATTATGGATATAATAGGTTCTACGAAGGTATTGATGCGGTTATTATGGGACACAATACTTTTGAAAAGATCAAATCGTTCGAAGGCTCCTACCCCTATCCGGATAAGCATTCGGTTATATTAAGCAGCAAAAACACATTGGCTGATGGAGTCTCTGAAGGTATTGAAGTGTGCAACGACCCTGCAGAAGTTGCATTGGCCAATTTAACCTCACGGTTTGATACCGTATGGATCGTTGGCGGAGGTGCAACAAATGCCAAACTACATCATGCTGGGCTTATTGACGAAATGATTCTAACCTATATCCCTACTACTTTAGGTGCAGGAATTCCTTTGTTCAGATCGAATGAAACCATGTCCAATTGGAAAAATATTGCAACTAAAACCTATCCGAATGGATTGGTTCAAATGCATTTAGCCAAAGCATGATCTAAGGATTCTTTCAACGCCTCTAAAGAACCTGAATTATCAATGCGTATTGCTTCACTACTGCGACGTTGAACATCTGTTAGTTGATGGTCGAGGCGCGCTTGAATCTCTTGATTCGACCATTCTGGATTGCGTTGTTTTATGCGTTTAAAACGAACGTTTACTGGACAATCTACCAGAAATATAGTTGTGCAACTAGCATCTCCTATTTCGAGAGTTAGGGCACTTTCTTTAAAGACTAGAGACCCCTTTGCTTGACCTAACCAGTGTTCGAAATCTGCCCGCACAGCAGGGTGCACAATGGCTTCCAAAGCGCTCTTTTTTTCTGGGTCCGTGAAGATTTGATCAGCGAGAAACTGCCTGTTTAATAATTCATTATTCAAATAGGCCGATGGTCCTAAAAGCTGTTCGATTTGACCTCGTACAGGCTCTTCAAGCATCAGTTCTTTAGCCCGAGTATCACTGTTGTAAACGGCAAAACCCGCTTCCAAAAGAATACGGGCGACAGTACTTTTTCCAGATCCCATTCCACCTGTTATACAAACAACCTTCTTCATCGTTGTGAATGTACCAAAATCTTGGGGCTATAGGACAGCACTGTTACAAGCGAACTTTTTGAATCTACATCTAAGCCTACGCCGTCTTCAACCGCATGAAGAGCGATATTTACATATTGCCCCCATTCTTGTGGCTTTAGTAAACTGAATGGTCCACTTAGCCAAACCTGAACCTCGTGTTTGCGACCATCCCATTCCACCTCAGTACTAAATCTATCCTCTACCCATAAATCAGAATATCCTGTGATCACTGTCTTATTTGCAGATTGCGTCAGTCCATTTCCGAACTCTTGAAGTTTAATATTTTCCCTTTTACGTCCTTTCCATTGTGTTTGCGGTATATCCAATCCTATTGCCCCAGTTGGAATAGCCCATTCTGGACCCGTAATTTCAATTTCTGTCGGAGAAATAATCGGGGATGAAATCCATCTGTAACCTTCCGGCAACTTCACCCTCTGCGCATCAAAATTGATAGGTAAACTTTTAGTAATCAATGCCGACGTAGAAAAATAGAAGGTGTCGGATTGTGCAGAAAAACTAAAATCATAATCTCCACCGAATCGCTCTAAAAGAATCCTATCGATATCATCGGGAAGAATAAAGAGTCCTATACTGTTGGCACGAATAGAATTCTTAGCAGAAAATGTCAACTCAAGCCCATTAAACTGACGCATAAATAGTGCACTTAGCCCTTTTGAACGCACCGTTACCGCTGTGGTTAAAGTGCTGTCTTGCATCCAGTATGAGTCTACTACGGATGCGTCAGCCGTGAAACTCATCGTGAACTGCCGCTCTATCGTTGTTGCTGAAACCGTCATGACAAACCATATCAGAGCTGCAAATACTAAGAATAGTAATGCCTCGATACGGATATGTTGGAACAGTTTGCGCATAAAAAAACCGGCCTCAGCCGGTTTCTAAATTACTTCTCAGCGGCGGAATACTGTGCACTTAGCTCCTTGCTTATTGCACTTTTTTCCAATTTCAATCTGCTGTTTTCTGATTCCAGAATAATGTAGTTGTCTGCAACTTCAAGTATTTTTCCATGAACACCACTCGTTGTTACTACGCGACTACCTTTTTTTACTTCGCTTCTAAAAGCCTTCTCTTCTTTCTGCCTCTTCATTTGTGGACGAAAGAAGAAAAGATACATGACCCCAAGGATCATAATGAATGGCATGAGACTGTAAATGCCTCCGCTGGCGGCTGATTGTAAAAATAGATTTATCATTTGTTTTCGCTAGATAATACGGTTGATGTGATATTTAAAACCTTCGTCTGTGGGACAGCATTAGTAGTCAGTGTGACACGTTTGTCTTGACGACCAGCGCGACCTTTACTATTAAAGCTCACTTTAATTACACCCGTCTCCCCGGGTGCTATAGGATTACGAGGCCAATCAGGTACCGTACAACCACAAGAACCTTGAGCATTGGAAATAATTAACGGCCCGTCTCCTTCATTTTTGAAGGTAAACGTATGCTCCGCCACAATACCCTCTTGAATTTCACCAAAATCGTGAAAGTCGGATTCAAAAGTGATACTGGGTAAAGCCTCCATCATTGCCTCTTCAGAGGAAACCTCATTAGACGATTCAATTCTACTGGTAGCGTCATTACACGCGGTGGCAAAAAACAATACCGATACTAGAAGTACTACTTTTTTCATATTCATTCTTTTATTATTCAATCATTCCACGGCCGACTTTATTAATCAAGCCTTCCTCACGCAAATTAGCAACGATTTTATCAAGTACGCCATTGATAAACGAAGAACTTTTCGGCGTGCTGTATTCTTTTGCTAAATCTAAACACTCATTTAGACTCACCTTCACTGGAATTTCATCAAAACCGCGCCATTCTGCAATACAGAGTTTCATCAATAATACATCCATTTTCGCGATCCGATCACTTTCCCAGTTTTTACTTTTTTCTTCAATACGACGGATACTATCACCGTTAAACTCGAAGTATTTACGAACGAGTAATGGCCCGAACATAGCATCACTTTCATCTTTGAAAAGCTTTGGTATAATGAGTGCTTTATCATCCTCTTTCCAGCTTGAAAGCACTTTGGCTGTCATCATTTGAGCTGCATCTAAATCATCGCTCCATTGGGCATGTTGATCTTCGTAGAGGTCATGAATGAACTCATTCTCTGCAATGTGCTGCTGGTATATTTCACGCAAGAACCGCTTGTCGCCTGCATGCGTAGGCGTTTGCAAGAAAAACTCTTCATACCGCTCTGAGGAATAAATTGCTTCCCATAAATTCCGGAAATGATGAGAATAATCGGACCAATTCACATGAGAACCTTCGATTAACGCTGAAAGTGCACTGCTTTGTTCACATTTTGCGAAAAAGGAAATACTTGTGAAACGCGCAATTCGGTCTAATGCATCCTGGTCAGGCGCAGAACGTTGTTCTATACGCTCATAATGTGCTTGAGCTTCTTTATTCAAACGTAAAAAAGCACTGATATCCCAAGCAAAGAGATCGTGTACTTCGTCAAGAGATTTATCCAGGTTACGTAAAAGCACTGCCGCGCCCATATCTAAATCAGTAGATTGAGCGTAAAGGTGGTGCATCACCTTAATTCTAATGTGACGTCTAGTTATCATATGCGGTATAAGATTGTATACGGATGTTTCTTTTCGAGAACCGAATTCACTAAAGAGGTGTTATTTTTGACAAACCGCATGCAAAGGACTTTTTATCTGCGGCAAATATACAGCGGTACAGACGCTCTTCAACCTATGAATGCATTAAAAAAACTAAACCCTTATTTTCTTAAGCACAAATGGCTATTGCTCACTGGGGGTGCCTTTGTCATCATATCGGTGGTTTTTAAGCTTTTTCCCGCGCTCATGATTCGAAACAGTTTCGATACGATCGCTCGTGTAATCGAAGAGTATAAGAACGGTGCTGTCAAAGATGAGACCGTTCGTTGGGAATTAATTCGTTACGGCCTTCTAATAATAGCCTCTGCAATGTTGCAAGGAGTTTTTATGTACTTCATGCGTCAAACCATAATCGTGATGTCGCGTCACATTGAATACGACCTAAAAAACGTGGTTTTTGATCACTACCAGCGGCTGACACAGCGCTTTTTCAAGAGAAATAATACCGGTGATTTGATGAACCGGATTTCTGAGGATGTCGGTAAGGTTCGAATGTATGTGGGACCAGCAATCATGTATGCGCTCAACACCGGTTTCACGATTATTTTAGTCATTTCTATTATGATCAGCGTAAGTCCGAAATTGACACTTTTAACGCTTATTCCTCTGCCCTTTTTAGCCTATTTAATTTATAAAGTAGCAAATCTAATCCAAGAACGATCACACGCAGTTCAGGCACAGCTGTCGAACCTCAGTACGTTTGCTCAAGAATCGTTCTCCGGCACTCGCGTGATCAAATCGTACCACAAAACCCCCTGGTTTTTCGCGAAATTTAAAGAGCAAGCCTTAGAATATAGAAGTGTGAATGAAAGATTGTTCCGCGTGAACGCCGTATTTCAGCCCTTAATGATTTTCATGGTGGGACTCAGCACGTTAATTACCATCTTCGTGGGCGGAAGGCTCTACATGGCTGGAGAAGTTAGCGCTGGAAACATCACTGAATTCATTTACTATGTGAATTTACTTACGTGGCCCATTGCATCCATCGGATGGGTCACTGCTTTAGTACAAAGTGCATCAGCTTCCATGGAGCGACTTGATGAATTTTTAAATGAAACACCCGATTTTGAAGGTGGCCAATTCAATCCAACTGAATTTCAAGGTCATATTGTTTTTGATAGAGTATCCTTCACATATCCCAACAGCGGTGTAAAAGCCCTAAATGAAGTCAGTTTTGAACTTAAGTCTGGGCAAAGTATAGGTGTTTTAGGTAAAACAGGATCTGGGAAAAGTACCATCGCAGCGTTGTTGGTACGTCAGTATGACCCAACTTCAGGATCAATCTATATAGACGGTGTAGATCTAAAAGAATGGAATCTTCCGGCTTTAAAAGCACATCTTGGCTGGGTACCGCAAGAAGCATTTTTATTTAGCGATACAATCGCCAATAATATTGCCTTCGGGATAGATAATACGGAATTAACTGACGTTGTTACTGCTGCACAATCAGCAGGCGTACATGATAATATTGTTGAATTTCCTGAGGGTTACGAAACGCGTGTAGGTGAGCGTGGTGTTACGCTATCAGGCGGTCAAAAGCAACGCGTAAGTATTGCACGAGCGTTAATTAAAGAGCCGGAAATCATGATATTCGATGACTGCTTGAGTGCCGTCGATACTGAAACGGAAGAGGTTATCTTAAGGAATATTAAGGCGGCTACACAAGATGTTTCCTCACTAATTATTGCGCATAGAATTTCGTCGGTAAAACATTGTGATCAGATCATCTGTCTTGAAGACGGACGCGTTATTGAACGGGGTACGGCTGAGGAATTAGAACAGGCCGGTGGTCACTTTGCAGAATTGATTGCCTTACAATTGGACCCCGCAGCAGAAGAAAATTAAGAACAATCTGTTCATTACTTTTTTAGCATTTCGCAACGGGTTCGCTTACATTTGAAGTACAATGTAACGCATCAGATATGTCACGAGTAATAGCCATTGCTAATCAAAAAGGCGGTGTGGGAAAAACCACAACCGCGGTGAATCTTAGCGCCGCATTAGGCGCACTAGAAAAAAAAGTGTTATTGATCGATGCTGATCCTCAGGCTAATGCAACAAGCGGATTGGGACTACAGCCCGAAGAGGCTGGAGAAGGGACCTACGAACTAATTGAAGGTGCAAAGAATGCGGCAGAGTTGGTTCAAGCTACCAGTACATCAGGGGTATCAATAATTCCAGCACATCTAGACCTAGTCGCTGTTGAATTAGAAATTATAGACCAGCCGAAGCGTGAGTTTTTCTTGGCGAAAGCGTTGGAAGATGTTCGAGAAACCTACGACTACATTATTATCGACTGTGCTCCTTCTCTAGGATTGATCACATTAAACGCGCTCACCGCCGCTGATGCCGTTTTAGTTCCTATTCAGTGTGAATATTACGCATTGGAAGGGTTGGGTAAATTGCTCAATACCATTAAAAAAGTACAAGAATTGCACAACGAAAATCTTGATGTGGAGGGGTTATTACTCACCATGTTTGACGGTCGCCTGAGACTTTCTAATCAGGTTGCGGATGAAGTGCGGAGTCATTTTGAAGGTTTAGTATTTGAGACAGTCATTCACAGAAATGTCAAGCTTAGTGAGGCGCCGAGCCATGGAGAGAACATTATCGCTTACGATGCAGGGAGTAAAGGCGCAGAGAATTATCTTACTTTAGCACAAGAGTTAATCGCAAAAGCAAGCTAGAACATGGCAAAAAGAGCAATGGGAAAAGGTTTGTCAGCCATCTTAGGCGACGAAGCTGCAAAGGTGAACAAAGTTACTGACCGTGGGGCTGAAAAGCTTGTCGGCTCCGTTGCAATGATTCCTTTGAGCAGCATCACTACAAACCCATTTCAACCGCGCTCAAATTTTGATAACGATGCGTTAGTGGAGCTCGCACAGAGCATCAGCGAAGTAGGCATAATACAACCCATTACCGTTCGTAAGAATGGCATGCAATTCGAGCTCATAAGCGGAGAACGAAGATTTCGGGCATCTCAAATTGCCGGGCTAGACGAAATTCCCGCATATGTTAGATTGGCGGATGACCGTCACATGTTGGAGCTGGCCATTGTAGAAAATTTGCAACGCGAGGATTTAGATCCTATTGAAATGGCCTATTCATGCAAGCGAATGATGGATGAGTTAGGTCTAACCCAAGAGGAGGTTGCAAGTAGACTTGGAAAGGGTCGTTCTACGATCACAAATTTTTTACGACTTCTTAAATTACCTGCAATCATCCAGGCCGAGCTTAGAGATTTAAATCGAAACGAAAGTCATGACGAAAATGCTGACGGCGTTTCAACTGTTGTCTTTACAATGGGTCATGCACGTGCGCTGCTTAACTTACCAGGTGAGAACGAACAGATTGAACTCTATAAGCGTATCTTGAAAAAAGGACTAAGCGTTCGTCAAACGGAGGCCTTTGCAAAAGAGGTAAAACAGCCAAAAACGAAGGAAACTGAGCCTAAACAGCCTGGTGTTATTGATTTAGAATCCCAATTGGGTGGCTATTTTGATGCTCCTGTTGCCATTCAACTCAACGGAAAGGGTAAAGGAAAAATTCAAATCTCTTTTGCTTCCGATGAAGATCTTCAGCGTATAATTTCAAAACTCAATGATTAGAACGACGCTCATAGCGTTGTGTATCTTCTTCTCTGTCGTTACCGCAGCACAGGTTAAGGATACCTTGGTTCATAGCCACAGTGTCGCAGCCGCTCATAATATTAAATTGGCCACTACTCTAGCTTTACTTCCTGGAGCGGGCCAGATTTACAATAAAAAGTATTGGAAAGCACCATTAGTTTGGGGCGCTCTTGGTGGAGTCACCTATTACTACGTCGACTTAACTCAAGATTTTAACAGTTACGAATCCGTACTCCAACTTATCATTGATCAGCCGTCGTTACAAACCCGGACGGAATTAGAAACTTTTGCACCGGAATTATTTGATGTTTTGCCTGCGCCTTTCTATCAGAATTCAGTAAACGGTGTCGCTCAAGAAGCCATGGGTTATATGGAAGCATTGCGAACGCAACGCGAATATGCCCTGTTCGGTATTTTAGGAGTCTACCTGTTGAACATTTTAGATGCGAACATTGATGCTCATTTGTATGATTTTGACGTAAGTGACGATTTGTCCTTACATCCTTCACTGAATACTAACTCTTTAGCCAATCGGCCGGCAGAATTGGCCCCAGGCTTCACCTTAGTTCTTTCACTTTAAATGAAAATAGCACTCATAGGTTACGGTAGAATGGGTAAAACTATTGAACGCATCGCAAAAGGTCGAGGTCATGCAATTGTGTACATCAATAATGACGGCAACCTAAATATCGAACAAGCAAAGTTGGCCGATGTAGCCATAGAGTTTACGCAGCCTGATGCAGCAGCGGGTAATATTACAAAACTACTGACAGCGGGAATACCCGTGGTCTCAGGAACGACAGGATGGCTCGATGCTAAAGCTGAAATCGATAATGTCGCTTTTACTCAATCTATTGGATTTATATATGCCTCTAATTTTTCTCTAGGTGTAAATCTATTTTTCGCGTTCAATGAAAAATTAGCCAGCATTATGAATGACTATGAGGATTATCAACCTCGCATTCATGAAATTCATCATACAGGTAAGAAAGATGAACCTTCTGGCACTGCGATTACTGCGGCGGAAGGTATTTTAAAAGCATATCCCGGCCTTGAACGCTGGACGATGGATTCGAAGTTAAAAGGTTTGAAAATCAGTGCAGAACGCAAGGATCCTTACTTCGGGACACATATTGTATCCTACGACAGTCCTATTGATACCATCGAATTAAAACATGAAGCGCACAGCAGAGACGGCTTTGCTTTGGGCGCAGTAATGGCCGCAGAATGGATACCTGGTAAAAAAGGTCCCTTCAGCATGAAGGATGTTTTAGGCCTGTAATTTTCACAATACACTAACTTATCGTTAGCAAATAATAAAGTAGTTTCCCCGAATGGAATTTATCATTTTCACCTTAGTACAAGCGCTGTGGTTCGGCGTTATTTCATGGAAGTTTTATGTAGCTGCAGATCGCAAGGCCTGGGAAGCATTTGTGCCCGTATACAATACGTATGTACTGGTTAAAATCGCGGACCGCCCTTGGTATTGGGTGTTGTTGTATTGTATTCCTGTGGTAGGGGTTGTCATGGGCATCATTATGATTTACGAGCTGTTACACGTATTTAAGTTTCGTAAAACCTGGCAGACCGCGGCCGTTATGGGCAGTTTAGGCCTCTATTTGGCTTTCCTGAACTATAAAGAGAAACTCAAATACTGGGGACGCGATGAGGCGTATATAAAGAAGAACCTCGGTGAGGGTGTAAACAGTATATTCTTTGCGATTGTAGTAGCAACCGTTATTCGTTCTACCACATTTGAGGCATATACCATTCCTACGAGCTCCATGGAAAAAAGCCTTATGGTGGGCGATTTCTTGTTTGTCTCTAAAATGCATTACGGTGTGCGCATTCCGATGACCCAACTCAGTCTTCCTTTGGTGCACAATCGCATTCCGTTTTTAGGTACACCCTCTTATGTGAGTTGGCCACAGATTCCTTATTTGCGTTTACCTGCTCTAGAAGATGTAAAAGCAGGTGATCCAGTAGTCTTTAACTACCCGATGGATGCCATGCCAGTGGATAAAAAAGAAAACTACGTTAAGCGTTGCGTCGGAACTCCTGGTGATACATTGACCATTGTAGACAGAACCGTATTTCTCAACGGCGACGCCTTCAAATTTCCGGACAACAGCTATCCCCAATTCCTCTACTACATCAAGACCGATGGAACGAGCTTCAATAAGGAATGGCTTAAGAAAAAATTTGATATCAATTATTTGACTTCGGAAGAGCAACGAAAGTATCCAACAGATCAAGACGTATATCAACGCAGCCAAGATGAATACATCATGTTCCTTCAAGAACGTCATGTAGATGCGATCAAATCGCTACCCTCTGTTAAGGCTCTTTGGCCTATCAGCGCTGAACGACCTGGCACAGCCGCAGACAGTACTTTGCCCGCTGGACTTTTACAAATACAAGCAGGTCAAGCTGAAGAAATTTTATTTCCCAACCCAGATACTGGCCACGGTGAACGTCCATACAATGATACCTGGGATAACTTTGGACCAATCTACATTCCACAAGCGGGCGCGACCATTGAATTAACCGAGAAAAACCTGCATAGTTATAGAAGAGTCATCGCAGAATACGAAGGACACGATCT
>CATAQZ010000038.1 GCA_949487015.1 Flavobacteriales bacterium UBA4585 | reverse complement strand
TCCATCACTTTCCAGTTGGCACACGTGGTTGATAAAGCTGAATTCCCTACTGAGGACGAAGTTCAGAACATCACAAACATTGAACACCAAATGAAGACTACAGCGAATTTCGCTACGAAGAATTGGTTAGTAACGTGGTATACAGGAGGTCTTAACTTCCAGGTTGAGCACCACATGTTCCCGACTATTAATCATATTCATTATCCTAAAATCGCAGAGATCGTTCGTAAGACAGCTGCAGAATTTGAGTTGCCGTACAACGAATACCGTACGACCTTGAGTGCTGTCAAAGGACACTTCCGTCATTTGCGTAACATGGGAATGCAGCCGGCTTAACAGCCCGCGGCGAGCACTAGAACATAAAAGGCGGCCCATTGGGCCGCCTTTTTTATGCGCTGTATTTATTTTTGGCCTGCTGCCTTTTAACCATTAACTGCAACGACGTCGTCAACGAGGGTTGGCAACATTTTCTGTAAGATGCTTAGAATGCCATTTTTTAAAGTCATGGTTGACGAAGGACAACCGGAACAAGCACCTTGAAGTTGGACTTCAACAATTTTATCCTTGTAGCCCATAAATGCAATGTTTCCCCCGTCTTGTGCGACTGCAGGCTTGATGTATTCTTCGAGGATGTCGACAATGCGTCCCTCAATCTCACCTAAGTCTTCGTCACGTACCGATGGTGATCCATCTGCTTCTGATTCTGCAGTTTCCGCCGTCGTCAATTGATCCTCATGAACAGCAACGCCGCCCTCTTGAAGAAAATCAGTGATGAAAACGCGCACTTCTTGCGCAACATCATCCCACTCTATTACATCAAATTTTGCAATAGCGATGTAATTTCCAGAGATAAATACCTCTTTAACAAAAGGGAAATGGAAGAGCTTCGTGGCTAATGGTGACGGTTTAGCTTCTTCGATGTTTCTGAATTCAGCAGAATCGGTCTGTAACAACATTTTGTTGCTGACAAACTTCATGACCTTAGGATTCGGGGTCATTTCTGCATAAATACTTACGGGTACGCGCTTGATGTCCATGATGTGGGGTTGTTTCTGAGTACAAATGTACGTGGTAAAACTCGCAAAGCGTACATTTGAAAAGAGAACCTTAAACGACAATATTATGGCCTTCATCAAGCCTTTGCTAGGACATACGCCCGAATTCGGTACAGATTGTTTTATAGCAGATAATGCAACCATTATTGGCCAATTTAAATGCGGTGACGGCTGTAGTTTCTGGTTTGGAAGCGTCATCCGCGGCGACGTCAACAGCATCACATTAGGCAATAAAGTCAACGTTCAGGACAATGCCACTGTCCATTGTACTTACGAGAAATACCCAACGACCGTTGGTAATAATGTAAGTATTGGTCACAATGCGATTGTGCACGGTTGCAAAATCGAAGACAATGTACTCATCGGTATGGGCGCGATCGTGATGGATGATTGTGTGGTCGGCGAGGGTTGCATCGTTGCTGCCGGTTCGGTCGTGACTCAAGGAAAGAAATTGGCTCCAGGAACGTTGTGGGCGGGGGTGCCGGCGAAGGAAATTGGTCCCGTACCTGAACGCTTGCGTAAAGGAGAAATCGAACGAATCGCCAACAACTACCAGAAATACAGCTCTTGGTACAAAGGCGATGAGTAGCTATTTGAGTTTTGAATCGGACCGGCTCTATCTCCGACCCACCACTGAAGAAGATGCTGCCCTTGTGCTGGCCATTTTGACCGCTCCGAAAGCCTTAAAATTTATTGGCGATCGAAACCTCCAAAGTGAGGAAGATGCACGAGAATACATCAGACAGCGCGCTTTACCTCAACTGCGCGAGCGCGGTTATGCGAACTACACCCTTGTAACGAAGGATACAGGTACGAAGGTG
>CATAQZ010000037.1 GCA_949487015.1 Flavobacteriales bacterium UBA4585 | reverse complement strand
ATACAATTGGCTTTGAACCATGATTTTACGGGGATGCAAGCCAAAGAGCTTTCTATACGGCAAGAATATCAGTATCCTCCATTTGTGCGGCTAATCACTATAACGCTCAAGCACAGAGATCAAAAACTGTTACAGCGTGCTGCGGGTGAATTTGCTCGTTCGCTGCACGGTAAAATAGGCGATCGGTTCTTAGGGCCGGAGTTTGCGCCTATTGCACGCTTGAAAAATTTATACCAAATGCAAATCATTGTCAAAGTTGACAAAGGAAGTATTGGTGCCAAAGTGCGTGAACGCATTAAAAAATCGCACCAAGAGGTATTATTAACGCCTGATTTTAATCGGGTAAAGGTTGTTTTTGACGTAGATCCCAATTCGTAAGATTCATAACTAAGTACGAAGGATACAGGTTTAAAACGTACTTATGGCAAGAAAGGTGTGAAACTCGCAGGCACTGTTGCTTCTAGAATAACAGATTCTTTCGTCGTTGGATGCAGGAAATTTAGGCTCTTCGCATGAAGACAGATACTTTTATCTCGTTCAGCTCTTCGAGCGCCATACTTTACATCGCCTTTAATCGGATGGCCAATGGCTGCAAATTGGGCGCGAATCTGATGATGCCTTCCCGTCTCGAGATGCACTTCGATTAGTGTGTAGCGATCCCCCTTTTGTAAGATGGAATACGAAAGTTTTGCCTCTTTTGCATCCTTTTCGGGACGGAGGAAGGCTCTACTTTTATTATTCTTTGGGTTTTTTAAGAGGTAATGGATCAATTTGCCTTCTTGCTTTAATTGTCCTTCCACAAGGGCCCAATATTTTTTATGCGTTTCACGGTTCTTAAATGCCGCATTCATTCGCTCAAGTCCTTTGGATGTGCGAGCAAAAAGGACAACCCCAGTGGTTGGCCGATCTAAACGATGAATGACACCAAGAAAGACAGCTCCCGGTTTATTGAACTTACTTTTTATGTAGGATTTTAGTAGTTCGGGTAAAGGAATGTCCCCGGTTTTATCCCCCTGGACTAAATCACCTGCGCGCTTGTTTACAGCAATAAGGTGGTTGTCTTCATATATGATTTCGGGTAGTGGACTGCCCATTTTTAGCTGGTATAGCTTTCACTTTCATTAGGGAAATCAACATCCTTAACATCTTGAACGTACTGACCGATAGCACCGGTGATTTCATCGTAAAGATTTAGGTAGCGACGTAAAAATCTTGGATGAAATTGGTGGGTCATACCCACGAGATCGTGGAAAACTAATACCTGTCCATCTACTCCTGCACCGGCTCCTATACCAATTACCGGAATGGTAAGCGCATCCGATACTTTTTTTGCCAATTCCGCAGGAACTTTCTCCAAGACAATCCCAAAACAACCGGCTTCTTCTAGTGCTTTCGCATCTTCAAGAAGCTTTTGAGCTTCGGCATCTTCTTTAGCACGAACGCTATAGGTACCAAATTTATAGATGCTTTGCGGCGTCAATCCAAGATGACCCATAACAGGAATACCTGCTGTAAGTATTCGCTTGATGCCTTCAATAATTTCTACACCACCTTCTAATTTCACAGCGTGTCCGCCACTCTCTTTCATCACACGGATGGCTGAATTAAGGGCTTGTTTTGAATCACCCTGATACGTTCCAAAAGGGAGGTCAACCACTACTAATGCGCGGTCAACAGCGCGAATCACAGAACTGGCATGATAAATCATTTGATCCAATGTAATTGGAAGTGTCGTCTCATGACCGGCCATAACATTCGAAGCACTATCGCCAACGAGTATACAATCTACTCCTGCAGCATCAACCATTTTGGCCATGGTGTAATCATACGCAGTTAGCATGGAGATTTTCTCTCCTTGATCTTTCATTTGTTGAAGGCTGTGTGTAGTAACCTTCTTAAATTCTTTTTTCGCCAATGACATAGTGCACGGTTTTTGTGAATTAAATCAGCACAAAGAAAAGCATCCTAAGCCATAGGTTGTATTTTTGAAGCCCATGAAAAACCTATTTCTATACTTTTTTGCATTTATCGCACTGTTTTCATGCGACAATTCCTTAGAAATCAATGCCGATTACGACGTTGAGAATGTCGTCTATAGCCTTCTTGATAAAGATCAGGATACGCAATGGGTTCGATTACATCGAACGTATTTAGGAACGGATGGATTACTTGCAGGTGCTACGCACAGCGATAGTCTTTATTTTGATACAGCCGCCTTGTATTTAGCGCAGCTCAATGATCAAGGAAATGTGCTGAACACATACGAGTTCTATAGAAAAGACACCAATATCCTGGCTGCAGGAACTTTTACAACTGATAATTATAGATTGTATTGGACCGATGCGCCTATTGATCATAATTTTGAGTATCGACTTCGCGGCTTCATCCCCGGTAATAATAATTTTGAAGCGGTCTCACCTGTGGTAGGTCCTGTAGAGATTACAAGACCTAAAGGATTTCAAAAATTAACTTTTGGTATTCAGGATGCGAAGTTTGGATGGGATGCCGCCAGAAACGCTCGCTTGTATCAAGGGTACATTCATTTTAAATACAAGGAAGCGCCCGTTCGTAATCCCAAGGATAGTGCAGTGAAGACGGTAACCTATGCTTTGCCAACGCGGACTGGGTCGAATCTTACAGGATCTGGAAATTATGTCACAGAACTCAGTTATGCCGCTTACTACCAGTTCTTGAGAAATAATATCGGGACAACTACGGATACGGTACGCGTATTTAAAAGCATAGACTTTGAGCTCTGGGCTGCTGCTGACGATTACGCCACATATATCAATGTAAGTCAGCCTTCACAAGGTATTGTTCAAGAAAAACCACTGTTCACGAATATTGATGGTGGTATCGGTCTTTTTAGTTCGCGCGGTCACACCATCAAGAAGCAGATCAAACTGAGTAATACATCCATGGACAGTTTGTGGCGCGGAATCTATACCTGCAATATGGGTTGGGTAGACTTTCAAGGTATCGACTCCGTCATATGTGTTGACGGGTTTCCTATCAAATTTTAGACAAACGTAAAGAGACAGTTTGTCACTTCTTAGACTGTAAAAAGTTCCATAGTGACATATTTCTGGGCGCATTTGTGCCAAATTGTGCGTAAAATCGGATGCCATTCTTTGTGGCATAACCCTTGTTCTATACTCGCCGTAAGATTTTGAAAACTCAACCTAAATAATTTATAAAATGGGTAAAATCATAGGTATAGACCTTGGAACCACGAACTCTTGTGTATCCGTAATGGAAGGTAACGAGCCTGTAGTGATTCCGAACAGTGAAGGAAAGAGAACGACACCTTCTATTGTAGGTTTCGTTGAAGGCGGTGAACGTAAAGTAGGTGATCCTGCAAAACGTCAAGCCATCACTAACCCTGAGAAAACTGTCTACTCCGTGAAGCGTTTCATGGGAGAGAAGTTTTCGAACGTACAGAAAGAAGCAAAGCGTGTACCTTACAAAGTAGAGGGCGGCGATAACGATACGCCTCGTGTAAATATTGACGGTCGTCAATATACTCCGCAAGAGGTTTCTGCAATGATTCTTCAAAAAATGAAGAAAACAGCAGAAGACTATTTAGGAGCAGATGTCACTGAAGCCGTAATTACGGTTCCTGCATACTTTGATGATGCACAACGTCAAGCGACTAAAGAAGCCGGAGAAATCGCAGGTTTGAATGTTCGCCGTATCATTAATGAGCCTACTGCAGCTGCCTTAGCTTACGGCTTGGACAAAAAAGGTCAAGATCAAAAAATCGCAGTATTTGACTGTGGTGGTGGTACGCACGACGTTTCGGTCCTAGAGCTGGGTGATGGTGTATTCGAAGTGAAATCCACGGATGGTGATACGCACCTTGGTGGTGACGATTTTGATCAGGTCATTATAGATTGGTTGGCAGAAGAGTTTAAGGCCGAAGAAAACATGGATTTGCGCGATGACAACATGGCGTTGCAACGTTTGAAAGAGGCTGCTGAGAAAGCTAAAATCGAATTGTCTTCGACGACTTCGACTGAGATTAACTTGCCTTACATCACTGCGACGGCTTCAGGTCCTAAACACCTAGTTCGTCCGTTAAGTCGTGCCAAGTTTGAGCAATTAGCAGCAAGCTTGATTGAGCGCACTATTGCACCAGCGCGCAGCGCATTGCAAAATGCAGGGTACTCTACGTCTGAAATTGACGAAGTAATTCTAGTGGGTGGTACCACTCGTATCCCGGCGATTCAAGATGCTGTAAAAGCGTTCTTCGGAAAAGAGCCGTCGAAAGGTGTAAACCCTGACGAGGTAGTAGCTATTGGTGCTTCTATCCAGGGTGGTGTTCTTGCAGGTGATGTGAAAGACGTTCTTCTTTTAGATGTTACGCCACTATCATTAGGTATTGAAACTATGGGTGGTGTAATGACGAAACTCATTGAAGCAAATACAACCATACCTACGAAGAAATCGGAAACCTTCTCAACGGCTGCAGATAATCAGCCTTCAGTGGAGATTCATATTCTTCAAGGAGAGCGTTCTATGGCCAGCGACAATAAGACTATCGGTCGTTTCCATTTGGACGGTATTCCACCAGCACAGCGTGGTGTTCCTCAAATCGAAGTGACCTTCGATATTGATTCAAACGGAATTCTAAACGTAAGTGCTAAGGATAAAAACACGGGTAAAGAGCAAAATATCCGCATTGAGGCTTCTTCGGGCTTGTCTCAAGAGGAAATTGATCGCATGAAGCAAGAAGCAGAAGCGAATGCAGACGCGGATAAGAAAGCGAAAGAGGATATTGATAAGCTCAATGCTGCGGATAGCATGGTGTTCCAAGTTGAGAAGCAAATGAAGGACCTTGAAGGTAAATTACCGGAAGATAAAAAAGGACCTATTGATGCTGCGCTAACTGAACTTAAAGCGGCACACGCAGCAAAAGATATTGCGGCATGTGATGCGGCTCAAGAGAAATTGAATGGCGCCTTACAGGCGGCTTCTGCCGAGATTCAAGCTGCTATGCAGCAAGAGCAAGGTGGAGATCAAGGCCCTGATGCAGGTACTGGCGGTGATGCTGGTGCAGCTGATGACGTCACAGATGTCGATTTCGAAGAGGTGAAATAACCGACAAGAATTAAAGGATGTAACAGGCCCCCGTACCGCAAGGTGCGGGGGCTTTTTTATTATATTCACGCCACTTAACACTAATGAAACTCACCCATTATGGATTTAGTCCAAATCAATGATTTTCTTGCGACCATAGACGGTTACATCGGCGGTTCAAGCTGGTTCGTTTTTGCCTTGCTTGGTTCAGGTATCTTTTTCACGCTTTACCTAGGATTTCCTCAAATACGCTACTTCGGTCATGCTGTGTCGGTTGTGCGCGGAAAGTTTGATAAAGATGGCGCAAAAGGAGATACGTCTCATTTTCAGTCTTTAACTACAGCTTTATCAGGAACGGTCGGAACTGGAAATATAGCGGGTGTAGCTTTTGCTATTCACCTGGGCGGTCCAGCGGCATTGTTCTGGATGCTTGTCACCGCTGCTCTTGGGATGACCACAAAATTTGTAGAAGTGACCTTAAGTCATAAATACCGCGAATTCGCGGAGGATGGCACCGCTTCTGGTGGCCCAATGTATTACATGAAGAACAAGCTCGGAATGAAATGGATGGCAACACTTTTTGCTGTTGCAGCCATTATCAGTTCGTTTGGAACGGGTAATATGCCGCAAGTAAATAGTATTGCTGCCTCATTGAAAGCCACCTTTGGTATAGAAGAGATCGTAACGGGTGCAGTGCTTTCGGTACTACTTGGACTAATTATCCTAGGAGGCATTAAGCGTATCGCAGCAGTTACAGAAAAATTGGTTCCAGTAATGGCACTTATTTATTTGGTTGGTGCTTTGTCGGTGATTGTTACGAATTATGAAAATATTGTCCCTTCATTCATTAGCATTTTTGCAGATGTATTTACAGGTTCATCGGCTGCCGGAGGATTTCTTGGTGCAACTATAGCTTATGCCTTTAACCGAGGTGTGAATCGTGGTCTTTTCTCGAATGAAGCTGGACAAGGTTCAGCCCCGATCGCGCATGCCGCCGCAAAGGCTGAGCATCCGGTAAGTGAAGGTATGGTGGCCATTTTAGAGCCGTTCATTGATACCATTATAATTTGTTCCATCACTGGATTAACACTTTTAAGTTCAGGGGTTTGGAATGAAAAGCATCTGAACGATTTCAGCTTTGCTGATCTCGAAATTATGGAGGGTGGACTCTCTGAAGAAGTCGATGGAGGTCGATTGTTCAATCACTTTAATAACCGAGGGTGGTTAAATAGTCTAACATTGGTTCCGTTTCAAGGAGAATTAGCTGTTAAGGAAGGTAAGATTAAGTCTGAAGCAACTGTACTCCACGCACGTTCCATTGCTGAAGAGGTTGTAGTTTCTAACAGCGAAGGACCGTATTCGGGAGTTCTAATGGTGCAAAAGGGCCGATTGCAAGAAACGGCAGGGCTCACCTTTACAGGAAAGTCGTTGGTGCATAGCGCTCCGCTAACCGCGATTGCTTTCAACAAGGGATTGTTTGGTGATTACGGTCAGTATATAGTGGCCATAGGACTGTTGCTGTTTGCATTTTCCACAGCCATTTCATGGAGCTATTATGGTGGACGTAGCGTAACGTATTTGTTCGGGGTAAAGTATGTGAATTACTACCGCGTTTTGTACGTTATTGGATTCTTTCTAGCTGCAATTATCGATACCACGATTGTTTGGACATTTGCGGGTATTGCCATCGCCTTAATGACGCTGCCAAATCTGTTGGGAATCTTCTTGTTGAGGAAGGATATGAAGCAGAGCATCACGGATTACAAGGCGTATTTGAAATCAGATTTCAATAAAGACTTGTAAATAAATGTGTAAAAGCAACTAAACCTTGAGTTAAAGAAGTGCTCTAAGAAAAAGAGATGCAGTATCTTATTGCCCTATTATAAAACAATTATATTTTTCTTGATGCAGAATTTTTTTCTGACCGGTTTACTCCTAATTACTGGTTCCGTAGGCTTAAATGCCCAGATTTCTTCCGATTCTACACTATACACATCTGGTGATATTGGTGTTCAAGTAGTCGCTCCTGTAAATATTAATTCGCAAAGTTCCTGTGCCGATACGGTAGGGATTTCTATTCCAACTGGACATTGGATCTCGTCAGTGCGACTAGAGTATACCGTTGAGACCTCTGGGGGATTCGGTGGATCTGCACCGGATGACATAGGTACTTATTTGGAATTGGTCAGTGAGAGTGCGAAAGAGGCTGCTTTAGGATACGGTACTTCCGGTACCAATGGTGCTACTGAATCCATCACCCGCACCATCACAGATTTTAACGGCGCCGTAACGGATACATTCCTAGTGTTCAGATTGAATGCTTTCAGACAGCAATTCAATACCGTATGTAATACGACTGCTCAGCGTATTGCTGATAGCAGCTGGAAGGTTGTTGTTAACCATTATCCAGCACCTACCTGTTACCAGCCTACTGCAGTAAATGTAGATTGGGTAATGAGT
>CATAQZ010000036.1 GCA_949487015.1 Flavobacteriales bacterium UBA4585 | reverse complement strand
TGTACATATGGACTTGGAAGCCTGCGGAACACCCCGATGGTCACCCGTATGTCAATGGCACAGGTTCTGCTCCTTGGAAGAATTCAAACGAATCCATGAAAATGACGAAGAATTCGGACGGGACGTTCTCTTGGAAAATTGTTCCTACCCTTTTCTACGAGGTGGATGCTACCACAGTATATGCTGAGGATATTCACTTTCTGATCAAGGCAAAAGACGGTGGTGGTTATGGCGATCCCGATGTAAAATCGGACGATCAAAGTGTCGCGATAGATCCCCCGGCTACAGAACGCAATCCATTCTATCATTTCCCCGCAAAAGTGATGGCGGATGATGTTTTGACTTTGCGTTATGAAAATTGGCGCGAAGAAAAGCCGAGCATGCAAAATTTGGCCGCTGACGATTGTTACATGTACGCTAAGGTCACTTACACCGACGGGACTTTCGATCAAATCGAGAATACCTTCAACGTGGGAAGTAATCCAGACTTACAGATGGACTATTTAGACAACGGAAACTTCCAATTGCGCCTTATTCCCGAGGAATTCTTTAATGTCCCTTCGACTAAGACCATTGATTACCTCGAGTTTATTGCCATGAAGAAGGTGTTTGCTACGGGAGCGGATCGCGTAACAGAGGCTGTAAATGTTCAAATCGAATGTCAGTAAAATCGTAATGCATAAACACTAAAAACCCGGCCTTGGTCGGGTTTTTTCTCTTTAGTCACTAAATACATTGAAACGTATGCAACAGAAACCTAAACTCAGTTTTTGGCAGATTTGGAACATGAGCTTTGGCTTTTTAGGAATCCAATTCGGTTACGCCTTACAAGGCGGCTTTATGAGTCGGATTTTTGAAACCTTAGGTGCAGACGAGCACAGTCTCCCGCTCTTGTGGATTGCTGCCCCTCTCACGGGGTTGATTGTTCAGCCTATTATCGGCCAAATGAGCGATAACACTTGGCATCCACGTTTTGGCCGTCGCCGTCCGTATTTTTTAATTGGCGCTATTCTGGCTTCGATCACCTTGCTGTTTGTACCCCACAGTTCCGCATTGTGGATGGCTGCAGGTGGACTTTGGATTTTGGATGCAACAATGAATATTTCCATGGAGCCTTTCCGTGCGTTGGTTGCGGATAAATTACCGGACAGTCAGCGCAGCTTTGGTTTTGTGGTTCAGACTTTGATTATTGGAGTGAGCACCTGGGTAGCTTCAAACCTGCCTCTTTTAGTGAGTTCCTTAGGCGTAAGTAATGAAGCGGATCCAGGGGTTGTTCCCATGTCCGTGAAGGTGGCCTTTGGTATCGGCGCTGCGATTTTTCTACTGGCCATCCTCTACACGGTATTTACGACGGATGAATATCCTCCTGAAGATATGGAAGCGTTTCGCGCCGAGCAGAAGGAAAATTCGGGCTTAGTAAATACCCTGCGTGAGGTTGGAAAAAACATTGGGAATATGCCTCTAACTATGAAGAAATTGGGCGTGGTCCAATTCTTTTCTTGGTTTGCATTTTTTTGCATGTGGTCCATGGCGAATCCCGCTCTCACTGACCACGTTTATGGTGCTGCGAAGCCTGAAGCTATTGAATATGCCGTATCATCTGCGGCCCAGATAGAAGCCTACCAACTGGCGGATAGAGCATTCAATGACGCTTCTAATCAAGTAGGCTCTTACATGGGGAATTATGGTTTGAGTTCTATGTTGTTTGCATTGCTTTTAACGTTGTGGACAGCGAAGCGTCGTATCAATCGCAAGTACGTTCACATGTTCAGTCTTTTTGCTGGGGCATACGGTTTCATAAGTATGTACTTCATAACAGAACCGTCAATGTTAACGTTGTCATTTGTATGTATTGGTTTTTCTTGGGGATCTATACTTTCCATGCCCTACGCCATGTTAAGTTCAACCTTAGACCCAAATAAAATGGGGGTTTACATGGGTATCTTCAACATGTTTATTGTTATTCCACAGATTGTAGCAGCGACTTCTTTGACGGTCATTTATAAGAGTTTGTTTGGAGCAGAGCCAATCAATGCGATGTTGCTTGCAGGCTCATCCCTTGTAATTGCAGGCTTAGCAAATCTTTTGATTACCAACAGGCACGCAGTGACCTATACACCTTCAGAGTAAACACATCCGTTTATCCCTGTTTTTTGAAAGTAATACCAAAGAAAAAGGCCTCGATTTCGAGGCCTTTTTTCTGGGTTATATTTTTTTCTTCTTCCTGAATTCTCTTGGGGAGCAACCTTTTATTTTGAGGAAAGCGCGGTTGAACGAAGAGCTGGAGTTGAAACCACTTTCTGTGGCGACCTCTGTCATGGCTTTATTCGTGTTGATGAGGAGGTTACTAGCAACCGTGGTGCGCAGCTGCATGAGGTAGTCTACGAAGGTCAGGCCGGAGGTCTGGCGGAACCATCGGCTAAAGCTTTGTTCGGTCATGCTGGCGATGTCGGAGATTTCGCTGAGTGTGATGGTGTTTTGGTAGTGGTCTTGGATGTATTTTGAGACGCGTTCCATGCGTTGACTGAGCTTTTGGCTCATGACGTTGGAGTAGGCGTTGTTGGTGGAGACGGTGAGGAAATCTGGACGGTCGGCGATCATGGCCATGAGGTTGAAAAATGCGCCAATGCTGCGGAGGGGGTCTTTGCCGACGATGGTGGTGAAGGCTTGGTGTTCGGCGGGGTTGAATTGGCCCAAATTAATGCCGTAGCTCATAGCGCGGAACAGGCGTTGAAGAGAGGCACTTTCTTTGAAGCTGTTGAGCCATTCCTGGGTGAATTGGAGCCCCCAGCATTCTTTTTCCATCTGCACATCTTCCTCCTCCGTACTGACGAAATTATGGGGTAAATAAGGGCCTAAGAGGAACGCTTGGCCCGGTTCAAACTCTATCGTTTTATTACCGATGAAGGCAAGGCCTTTGCCTTTGACAATGTAGGTGATTTCGATTTCTGGGTGGTAGTGCCAATAATCGTTAAATATGGAAGGGAAATTTTGTCCGGCCTTTTGCGCCAAGACGTAGCTATTGTAGCTACGGTCCTGCTCAGCAATACGGATATTTTCAATAGTGGCTTTCACGCTGCAGTAGTTCTAGTTCCATCATTTGGGCTTCCCAAGGGGCAAATTCGTTCTCCTCCTGCTCAAACTCGTTGGTATATGTACGTTGCTCGTCGGAGGCATTGATGACCAATCGCCAAGTGCCTTGTTCCGAGGTGATCCATAGTACGTACCAACCGTCTTTTGGAACTTTTTGTCGTACTTGAGTTTTTCCACGGTGCTTGCGGGAAGCACCCAATTCTTGACACAAATCTAACAAATCCCCGCCTAATTTATCAAAATCAGGGAACTCTTCTTCAAACCCTGGCATGTCCTCGCGAATAGCGCCATGGTCTTGATGGCCGCTCAGGCCTAATTCTGTTCCGTAATACAATACAGGGATCCCGCGCATGGCGTAGAGCAGGGTTAAGGCACTTTTGAGTTTTGTGGTGTCTTGGCTGAATTGGCCTAAGAATCTACCGTCGTCGTGATTGTCTAAAAAGATGATCAGGTCTTCTGGCTTTTCGTATAAATAGTCGCTCACTAATCGGTAATACAACTCCCCCGCCCCGGTGTTCCAGCCGAATTGTTCGTGCTTTTCCGCATTGTACATTTTATGGATGGCGCGCCAAAGTGTAAAGTCCGTTACTGCGTCATTGAGGGAAAAGTGCCCTTCGTACATTTTGTTTGGTGCGAAATACGCCTGTGAAGCTTCGTTGTACGACCAGGTTTCGCCGAAGATGAAGATGTTGGGGTAAAGGCGTTTGAGGCGTTGATTCATTCGACGCAAGAAGAGGGGGTCAGAAAAGGCGTAGGTATCGCAACGGAGTGCGTCGACGTCAAACATCTCGATGTACCATAGGGTGGAGTAGTTCAGGTAAGATGCGGTGAGCGGATGAGTTTGATCCAGATCGGGCATTGCTCCGGCAAACCACCCATGCTCAAAGGCCTGTTTATCCTGCGCCATCGCGTGTGGATCGGCCAAAGCAGAAAATCTGAAATTTGAATAGGGAATGGTGCCGTCTGTATTGAAATGGACCATGGCAGAATCGGGCAGTTGACGGTGCAAATAGTGTTCAATGCCCCAATGATTGTACACGATGTCCATGATGTGCTTCATTCCCCTTTTGTGAAGTGCGGATGCCAATTTTATCATCGCCTCGTTGCCACCATACCGGGGGTCTATTTTGTAATGGTCCGTGATGGCATAGCCGTGGTAGCTGTCGCGTTCCATATCATTTTCTAAGACGGGATTGATCCAAAGTGCCGTTGCTCCAAGCCTTTCGATATGATCGAGACCCATTTGAATACCTTGGAGGTCGCCACCGTGACGTGCGTAGGGTGCCTCGCGGTTCGTGCCGCGCTCGCGCATGCCGGGTATGTCGTCGTTGGTGGTGTCGCCGTTGTGGAATCGGTCAGGGGTGATCAGGTAGATGAGGTCGCTGTCGCTCAATCCTTGTGGCTCGTGGTCGTTTCGTTTGAGAAGGGGAAAATTGAAAGTGTGAGGACCAATTTTTATTGGAATGGCCGCCTTGGTATAATTGGGACGAATCCATAATCGGACGTGGGAATAGTGGTCGCCGTAATGCGAGGTTTGTAGGACCTTTCCCGCATCATTGTGGACGATAACGTCCCACTTTAGAAGGCCCTCGCCTTGAAGTAAGATTTCTACCGTATCTAAGGGGTGATTTACCCACC
>CATAQZ010000035.1 GCA_949487015.1 Flavobacteriales bacterium UBA4585 | reverse complement strand
TCGTGTCCCAATAAAGCAGCAAGGGCGTAGATGCCCGCGGTTTCCATTTCGAAATTGGTCAATGGGTAGCCGTCAAAAGATTGGTGATGCAGCGCGTCCATGGCCTCTTTAAAAACGGAAGAAGTACGAATGGTTCGTCCTTGTGGCGCGTAAAAACCGGGTAAGGTTGCGGTAATGCCCAACATTAATTCCGGTATGCCCTGAGCATGGCTCGTGTTGCATGGTGCAGGAATGTAAAACGGGTCGAAAGGAGCACCGGGTACGGGTACCGTTTTGAAGGGATGTTGGTAGAAGGGAAGCAGTCCGTCAAAGGCGAGCGCGCCCGCACTCAAAAGGTGCGTGCCAAGCGGAATGTCTGGGTCTATAGCCCCGCTGGTTCCTATTCGGATGATTGTGAGCTTGCGCAATTGGGTCCTATTCATTCGAGTCACAGGATCAATATTCACCGCTGCGTCCAATTCATTCACTACAATATCGATATTATCAGTCCCCATACCGGTGGACAAAACCAATACTTCTTTCCCTTGAAGCGTGCCTCGAACAATAGTGAACTCACGTCGTTGTTTAGTCCATGCAATAGAGTCAAAGTGCTGCGTTACGCTGCCAACTCGGTCGGGATCCCCAACAGTGAAAATCAGATTGGGAATGTCCTCACCTTTGAGTCCAAGGTGGTAAACACTGCCGTCAGGATTTAGAATGAGTTCAGAAGCGGTATGCGGTAACATGAATAGTATCTTTGGTCTCCTCAAAAGTAAAGGAAGTGAAAGCAGAGATCATTACGATAGGCGATGAAATTTTGATTGGACAGATCGTCGATACCAACAGCGCATGGATTGGCCAAACCTTCAATCTAGAGGGGATTGAGATTTCCCGTATAAATAGTATTACAGATACCGCTGAGGCCATCATCGGCGCTATAGAAGGATTGTTACCCTCTACAGAACTGGTCATTATGACTGGAGGCCTAGGTCCTACGAAAGACGATCTTACGAAACAAACCTTGGCGCGCTACTTCGGCGCACAAATGGTTTTTCGCGATGATGTTTGGGAGCACATTGTAAAATTATTCGAAGGCTTCGGACGCAAACCGGTTGAACGGAATAAGTTTCAAGCTGAGGTCCCGGACAACTGTGAGGTGCTCTTCAACCACAAGGGGACCGCACCGGGCATGCTTTTTCGCCACGAAGGAAGGCGCATTGTTAGTTTGCCGGGTGTGCCGTATGAGATGAAGGGGATTATTAAAGATGAACTTTTGCCTCTTTTGCAAGATGAAATCGACTACCAGATCAAGCACAAAACGTTGTTTGTAGTAGGTATTCCTGAGAGCGTTTTGGCCGATCAGATAGAGCCGCACGAAAGCCATTTTCCAGCGAATATAAAATTGGCTTACCTCCCTAAGCCAGGATTGGTCCGATTACGCCTTACAGCACGCGGTAAGCGTGCGGACGATTTAAATGCAGATCTTGAAGCAGCAGCGAGCGTGCTGAAGGAGGCAATTGGGGATCCATTGATGGACGGTTCGAACAGCGCGATCGAAAAGTATTTAGGTGAAGTGTTGACGCAAAAAGGCCTCACCGTCGGCACCGCGGAGAGTTGTACGGGTGGCGGTATTGGCGCGACGCTGGTCAGTGTTTCAGGATCTTCGGCATATTTCGAGGGCAGTATAGTGGCTTATTCGTACGATATTAAAGAGACTCTTTTAGGGGTAGATCACAATACAATCGTGGAAAAAGGTGCTGTCAGTGAAGAGGTCGTTCGGCAGATGTCTGAAGGGGCACGAGCGAAATTAAAGGTAGATTTTGCCGTTGCTGTCAGTGGTATCGCAGGTCCTGGAGGCGGAACACCAGATAAGCCGGTTGGAACTAGCTGGATTGCTATTGCTGGTCCAACCCGCACCATTACTGAGAAATTTGTCTTCGGGAAGGTGCGTGAACGCAACATTCAAAAGACTATATTCGCGGCGTTAAATTTATTACTCAAAGAAGTTGAAGATTATGGGTAAGTAATGTTGGTCAATTATATTTATTGACTTAATTTTGCAAACCATTTTGGTACAACCCAGAAAAGAAAATAGCTTATGTCACGTGTTTGTGATTTGACCGGTAAGAAGGCAATGACGGGAAACAATGTTTCCTTTTCGAATAAAAAGAATAAGAGAAAGTTCAACGCGAACTTACTCACAAAGAAGTTTTACATCCCTGAAGAGGACCGATGGGTTACTTTGAAGGTTGCTGCTTCTACATTGAAGACTATCAATAAAAAAGGTATCTCTGCAGTATTGAAAGATGCAGCAGCTAACGGATACGTAGTAAAATAATTTAGGACATGGCTAAGAAAGGTAACCGCGTTCAAGTAATCCTAGAGTGTACTGAGCATAAAGAGTCAGGTATGCCAGGTACTTCTCGTTACATTACAACAAAGAACAAAAAGAATACGCCAGATCGTATGGAGTTGAAAAAATTCAACCCTGTATTAAAGCGTATGACTGTTCATAAAGAGATTAAGTAAGATGGCAAAGAAAGTAGTAGCAACGCTTAAGTCAGCTGACGCAAAGCAATTCACGAAAGTGATCAACATGGTAAAAAACGCAAAAGGGTCATACTCTTTTGAAACACGTGTAGTACCTAAAGATTTAGCTAAAGACTTCTTGAAATAAGATCCGTCTTTAATCACGATATTTGAACCACTCCCCGGAGTGGTTTTTTTTTATCTAATTATTACAGTCGTATGAGCTTCTTTTCAAAATTCTTCACCAAAGACAAGAAAGAGACCTTAGATCAAGGCCTTGAGAAAACGCGCAGTAGTGTATTCGATAAGATTACACGAGCCGTTGCTGGTAGGAGTTCTGTTGATGATGAGGTTTTAGATGATATCGAAGAGGCGTTAATCACTTCTGATGTAGGTCTGGATACAACGGTCAAGATTATAGAGGCTTTAGAGGAGCGCGTAGCGCGCGATAAAGTCATGAATCAGGACGAGCTGATGCAGATGCTTTATGAGATCATCTCGGGGCTCATGCAGCACGAACGCGGTGCCTGGGAAGACTTTGAGCTTCCTAAAACAGAGGGACCCTATGTTCTTATGGTGGTAGGTGTTAATGGTGTAGGGAAAACGACCACCATTGGCAAGCTTGCTTACCAATTCAAAAACAAAGGATATAATGTTGTGCTTGGTGCTGCGGATACCTTTCGTGCCGCTGCTATTGAGCAGTTGGGCGTTTGGGGAGAACGCACGGGTGTACCTGTGATTAAACAAGAAATGGGATCGGACCCTGCATCCGTTGCTTACGATACGCTGCAACATGCAGTTTCTAAAGGAGCCGACCTCTGTATCATAGATACGGCCGGAAGATTGCACAACAAGAAGAATCTAATGACGGAGCTCAGTAAGGTCCGTCGAGTTATGGAAAAGGTGGTTCCGGATGCACCGCACGAGGTACTTTTGGTTTTAGACGGTTCGACCGGACAAAATGCGTTACTTCAAGCGAAAGCATTCTCTGAGGCGACAAAAATCACTTCATTGGCCGTTACAAAATTGGACGGAACTGCTAAAGGTGGCGTCGTTATCGGCATCTCCGATCAGCTGAGCGTTCCAGTGAAATTTATCGGAGTAGGTGAAGGTATGGAAGACCTGCAACTGTTCAACCCAGAGGCTTTTGCTTCGAGCTTATTTAATAAATAATCCAGTATGCGTACACGTAGTAGCAAAAAGAACAGCATTAATGTTGTGACGCTTGGGTGTTCTAAGAACATCTACGATTCTGAAGTTTTAATGGGTCAACTCAAAGCCAACGGTAAAGAAGTGACTCACGAAGCACCGGAAGAAGAGGAGGGGAACATTGTGGTCATCAATACTTGTGGTTTTATCGATAACGCGAAGCAAGAAAGTATTGATACGATTCTGCATTATGCTGATAAAAAGCAACGCGGTGAGGTAGATCACGTATATGTAACAGGATGTTTATCAGAAAGATATAAGCCTGATCTTGAAGCTGAAATTACGGATGTAGATGCCTACTTCGGTACGCGCGATATGCCTTTGTTGTTGAAGACCTTGGGGGC
>CATAQZ010000034.1 GCA_949487015.1 Flavobacteriales bacterium UBA4585 | reverse complement strand
TTGTTATATATGCTGAACATCTAATGTAGAGTGAAAATTGGGTAGTAAATTGGGCGCTGAAATAACACTCAAAAATATATGAAAAGCTTCGACTTTAAAGATAAGAAAGTTCTAATCCGCGTTGACTTTAACGTACCGCAGGATGAAAACCTTGCTGTGACTGATAATACACGTATAATGGCGGCAGCACCAACAATCAAAAAAGTGTTGGCTGAAGGTGGAATTCCGGTTTTGATGAGCCATTTAGGACGTCCAGGCGGTGAGCGAGTTTCGAAAATGTCATTGAGTGCGCTGGTCGGTGAAGTTGAAAATGCGGTTGGCGCTACTGTTCATTTTGCGGAGGACTGTATTGGTCAGGTGGCTGAAGCAGTTGTTGCAAAAGCAAAGCCAGGTGAAGCGGTGTTGTTAGAGAATCTACGTTATTACAAAGAAGAGACGAGCGGAGACGAGGGATTTGCTAAAGCATTGGCTGCATTAGGTGACATCTATTTGAACGACGCTTTCGGAACGGCCCATAGGGCGCATGCCTCAACGGCCATTATTGCACAGTTTTTCTCGTCAGAGAATAAAGGTTTCGGTGACTTGATGAATGCCGAGGTAGAAAGTATTTCAAAAGCCTTAGGTAGCGATCGTCAAACGACCGTTGCGATAATTGGAGGCGCTAAGGTCAGCTCAAAAATTGGCGTTATTACCAATATGATTGACAATGTAGGTACAGTAATAATAGGCGGCGGCATGGGATTTACGTTCGTAAAGGCCATGGGTGGTGCTATAGGAACGTCTTTAGTCGAAGACGATAAGCTAGACTTAGCGAAGCAACTTATTGCGGAGGCTAAAGCGAAGGGGTGTAATCTTTTGATTCCTGTGGATACGCTTATAACTAAAGACTTCGCGGATATACCAGCAGAGCGAGTTTGTCCTATAGGTGAGATTCCTGAAGGTTATATGGGTTTAGACAATGGTCCGCAAAGTGTTGCAAATGCTTTAGAGGCATTGGCATCAAGCAAAACCATTATTTGGAACGGCCCTATGGGCGTGTTTGAATTCGAGAATTACGCGGGCGGAACCAAAGCGGTAGCACAAGCGGTAGCGGATGCAACAGCAAACGGAGCTTTCTCGCTTATTGGCGGAGGCGACAGTGTGGCTGCAGTGAATAAGTTTGGTTATTCCGAAAAGGTAAGCTACATCAGTACTGGTGGTGGAGCGATGTTAGAGTTTCTTGAAGGCAAAACACTTCCTGGGGTAGCTGCGCTGCGTTAAGCCGGTATCAAGCTTTCGCCAACACTAACGAAGTCGAGCAAGAAGGGATAACAAATAGAATCGGTCACCCACACTGGGTGGTTGAATCCAATGCCAAGATGAATTTTCGTGTAAGCAAACGTTAAAAGAGTCAGCCAAAAACAGGCTTTAATAAGCCCAAATAAGGCGCCAAGTACCCTATTAATTCCACCGAGCATAATGGAACGAAGTATTTTATCTAGGAGCTTGCCGAGCATCATCACAATCAGGTAGAAACCTAGGAAAATGATTATGTACGAAACCAGTTGAATATACTTTTCTCCGACAAAAGAAGATATATACGGCTGCACCTGAGCATGAAATAGAAAAGAGACGGCGACACCGCCTATTACGGCGACGATTCCAGCAATTTCTTTTACAAAGCCTTTCCATATACCTTTAGCAACAAGAAAGGCGCAGAAAACAACGATAACAAGGTCTAGTCCAACCATAATGACGGCAAATTAATGAGAAGCGAAGAATTAAAGCAGGATTGGGAGCGATTAGTAAAGAAACTTACGAAACAGTTTCCTGGAGACGGAGATTTAGATTTAGATGGAGTATTGCTTCTGATTGGTACGCAAGAGCTTCAAATGGGCTACATAAAAATGAAGAAAGACGTAAAAATCAACGTGCTTCATATTGCCATTTGCACCATTTTAGAGCCCTTTGGCTATTACGAATTTGAAAAGCGAGACGATGAAGGTTGGCCGCATTTTAAATCGTTAAAGCCACTGCCAAATTTAAAAGCGGGTGAGCAAACGATATTGATGAAAGAAGCTGTGGTACAGTATTTCAAATCGAACGGTTATGTATAAAAAAAGCGGGCCACTAGCCCGCTTTTAACTTTATGTAATGTCAGTATTAGCACCCGGGATCACTAGGATCGTAGGGCAACAGGACGATTTCTGTTTCTACAGTTTTGTTAGGCTCTAGTTTGATAAAGCCACAACCTATATGTGTAAAAGGGTTTTCACCTCTTGTTCCCAAAACCTTAAACACGGCTTCATAATCGTATTCGAATTCAACAATACCGTCAAGCCCGGTCACGCCTATAAAATAGGCTTCTTCGCGGTAGCCAGGAACATCAACAGATGCTTCCACAGTTACGTTTTGAATAGCAACACCGCTAGGATTGGTGACTTTAATTCTAAAAGGATAAGTAGGGTTTTCAATCTGACATCCGGTAAGGAGCAGCACTGAAAAAGCAAAAAGAGCAATAATACGTTTCATTATTCTACACAGCCGTTTGGTTCGCCGATGGGGTAAATTACAACATTTACTTCAACTGTCTCGCCTTTTACAAGTCGAACGTAGTTACAGCCTTCATAAATCATTTTCCAGGCTTTGAGGTCATAATATGCTTCAAACCCTGAACGAAAGATAAGCTCACCGCTAGGATCCGTAAAATTATACCACTCTGTAGCACCAGCTACTGGTGCAAACATTTTAACAGCAGCGTTTTGAATAGGCACACCATTCTCATTAACCACTTTTACCTTCACGAAGTATTCGTCAACCACCTCTTCTTGACAGGAGGTAAGAACAAATCCAATGAGTACTAAAAGAATAAATCGTTTCATGCGGGGAATTCTGTAATTTCGCCAAATCTACAACAAAGCTAACGTATTAGAACGGCCAATTATGCTGGAAAGAGTCGAAAATTTAAAAAGTCAGGTCGAAGCTACCTCCCTCACTAACAAGGAAGAAGCTGAAATTTTCCGTTTACAGTACCTAAGCAAAAAGGGTGCTATTCAGGAGCTTTTTAAAGCATTTAGAGAAGTTCCGGCAGATCAAAAGAAGGCATTCGGTGCAGCGTTAAACACTTTGAAAGATCTTGCTGAGGTCAAGCACAAAGAGGCCTTAGAGGAATTAGAGTCTGCTGCGGTGGTAGGGGAAAACGGAGATTTAACACGTCCCGGGCAACCTCAGGAGCTAGGGGCTATTCACCCAATTAATGCGATTAAAGACGAGATTGTAGATATTTTTAAGCGCATCGGTTTTAATGTTAGCGAAGGGCCTGAAGTTGAGGACGATTGGCACAATTTCACTGCATTAAATTTCCCTGAAGAGCACCCTGCTCGAGACATGCAGGACACCTTTTTTGTTCAACGCAATCCAGACTGGGCACTAAGGACACATACCTCTAGTGTTCAAGTTCGTGCTATGGAAAATAACCAGCCCCCAATTCGTACTATTAGCCCTGGTCGTGTTTTTAGAAATGAAGCAATCAGTTCACGAAGTCATTGTATTTTTCATCAAATCGAAGGGTTGTACATAGACAAAGACGTGAGTTTCGCAGATTTAAAGCAAGTGCTTATGTACTTCGCTAAAGAGTTTTTCGGTAAAGCGAAAATACGCATGCGACCATCGTACTTCCCTTTCACGGAGCCTAGCGCTGAGGTAGATGTTTACTGGGGTCTTGAGAACGAGATAGATTACAAGATTACCAAAGGAACCGGTTGGCTCGAAGTAATGGGCTGCGGCATGGTTGATCCTAATGTTTTACGCGCTAGTGGTATTGATCCTGAGATTTACACTGGATATGCGTTTGGAATGGGAATTGAACGCATTGCCATGAACCGCTATCAAATTCCAGACATTCGTCTATTCACAGAAAACGATAAACGCTTTTTAGAGCAGTTTAAAACGGGACTATAAGCAATGCTTTTGGTAGAGAAGGTCTATTGCGGTAGCTAATTGATGGTCTTTAGCTGTAACGATATTTCCATCGTCGTGTGTAGAAAGAGATAGGCGAACACATGTATAGTCAATGTGTATGTTCGGATGATGGTGTTGTTGTTCTGAAAGTGCCGCTACCTCATTTACAAAATCAATTGCTTTCATAAATGTTGAAAATGTGAACGAGCGTAGCAATGCCCACTCTTGCTCTTTCCATAAATGTTGTGTTAGTTCCATAGCATTAAAATAAGAAAAGCCCGGCGAACGCCGGGCTTTTCATGGATAATCAAATATAGGCTACCTAATCAATAGCGGATATTTTAAGCATGTTAGTAAACCCGCGCTCTTCAATAGGCATAGAAGCTATGTTTACAATGAGGTCACCGTCTTTAACGGTGCCACTCTCTTTAAGAATCGCCTTAATGTCCTTAAAACTCTTATCAGTGCTCTCCATTTTATCGTAGAAGAAAGCCTCTACTCCCCAAACCAATGACATTTGGTTCATAATTTGACGGTTGGCGGTGAAGACGATGATTTTAGTCTTAGGACGGTGTCCTGCAATTTTAAGTGCGGTATAACCACTGAATGTCATTGTTAAAATGGCTGTCGCATCAATTTGATCAGCAATCTTAGCTGCGTTATAACAGATGGTTTTGGTTATATAACGTTCATTTTTAACGGAGGGCTCATTTTCTATATTCGGCTTTACATCAAAGGTCGATTCTACATGAGCCACAATGCTCGCCATGGTTTCCACCACCTTCGCTGGAAATTTACCTACGGATGTTTCTCCCGAAAGCATTACAGCATCTGCACCATCGCACACAGAGTTTGCTACATCGTTTACCTCAGCACGAGTCGGACTTTGGCTGTCAATCATGCTCTCCATCATTTGCGTTGCTATGATACAAGGCTTTGCCTTTAAATGGCACTTCTCTACAATCATTTTCTGTACCATTGGTACTGAAGAGTAAGGGATTTCAACGCCCAAATCCCCGCGAGCAACCATAATGGCGTCTGTAGCATCAATAATTTTATCGATATCTACAACCGCCTCTGGCTTTTCAATTTTCGAGACAATTTTTGCAAACGAACCAAAATCATTTATGATTTTGCGCAGTTCATTGACGTCGTCAGCATCGCGAACAAAGCTCAAGCCAATCCACTCAACACCCTCTTCCATGGCGACAACAACATCTTCAAGATCTTTTTCTGTCAAACATGGCAAGCTGACTTTCGTATTAGGGAGGTTAACTCCTTTCTTGCTTTTGAGCGGACCCCCTTGAATCACCTTAGTGATTACTGTGTCTTTTTTGTTGGTCTCCAAAACCTCACACATCAACTTACCGTCGTCAAGCAAAATATGCTCACCAGTATTAACGTCTTGCGGAAACTTTTGGTAATTCATATAAACCAATTCTGCTGTACCCTCGACTTTGTTGGTGGTAAATGTCAAGGTATCCCCTTCATTGATAACAGCTCCTTCTTCTACATCACCGATGCGAAGCTTTGGCCCTTGAAGATCAGCAAGTACGGCTGTTTTGCAATTGAACTCTTCGTTGAGCTCTTTAACCAAACGAATAGTGCGGCGGTGTGTTTCGTGGTCTCCGTGTGAGAAGTTCACCCGGAATACGTTTACACCCGCAATAATCATGTCCTTCATGACATCTTTATGCCACGACGCAGGCCCCATGGTTGCAACAATCTTCGTGTTGTTAGAGGTTTCTAATTTCATACAATAAATGTGTTTCTCGTTGTGTTAGTTGTGTGTGTGCCTCAAAATATTGAGCCGTTGTGATTCTTTCGTTTCTTTTTAAGACGGTTTCCAAATCGAACGCAAAGTCCGCATTTTCCACCATTAAAACATAGTCCCAGTGTTTAACAGAAGGTAAAAGATGCTTTTCCGGAACGCTATCAAATAAGCTCCATGCTTCTTCGGCTTGGGTTTGCGCTCCAGAGCTCAAATTTGCCACCATGCACAAAGCTTCCCCAAAGGGATCTGAGCCGTCAAAAACGTTGTATTCCCAGACAACATCATTCTCCCATTCATCTTCCGGTTCAGTCCTGCAGACCAAACGCATTCCGTATTGAATGTTTAACCAATAAGCTAATTCATAATCCTTTAGAGGTGAGCGAACACCGACAGCACTGAAGTTCATCTTCAGCTTAGACAGTGCATCTATATGTTTGACTCTAGCCATTTGCTAACTCCGCTGTTTGATTGTAGAATATTTTTGCTGCGGCTTCCTCTCCTTTTTTCTTCGAACTTCCTTCGCCCTGAGCAACCAGTTCGTCACCAACAAAAAGACCCATTGTAAAGGTGCTGTTGTGCTGCTCGCCTAAACGAGCCAACTCTTCAAAGCGGAAACTGAGCTTTTTCGACTGGAAATACTCAATGATTTCACTTTTGTAATTGTGGGTAGTCAACAATAAATCGGAGTCTTCTATAAAAGGAATGACAATAGTTTTCATGACAAAAAACTGCGTCTTTTTAAGCCCAAGATCAATGTATATAGCCCCGACTAAAGCTTCTAAAGCATCTCCGTAAATACTATCACCGTGATTGCCTTTTAAATTAGCTACCAATAGATTGGGCAGACCCAATTCGTCGGCTACTCTATTCAGGTTATTCCTTGAAACCAATTTACTACGCAGCTTGGTTAAATAACCTTCATCTTCTTTAGGAAATCTGTAAAACAGCGCTTCTGCCACGACTAAATCGATTACGGCGTCTCCTAAATATTCGAGGCGTTCATTGTTCCGCTCACCTTTCTTTTTTCGAAAAGGATAGGCACTAGAATGACGAAGTGCAAGTTTGTACAATGAAAGATCCTTGGGCCAATACCCTATGATTCCCTTGATTTCATTTTTGAACCGGGACGGCTTTAAAGAAAGAAATACCTGGGAAAATCTACTCATCTATTCAGCTTTCTTGAAGAGGACAGAGGCGTTGTGACCCCCGAAACCGAAGGTGTTGCTCAGCGCTGCTCTAACCTCTCTCTCCTGAGCCGAATGGAAAGTAAAGTTAAGTTTAGGATCAAGGTTTTCATCATCGTTGAAGTGGTTGATGGTTGGTGGAACCATTCCGGTATGGATAGCCATAATGGAAGCCATAGCTTCAACAGCACCAGCAGCACCCAAGAGGTGACCGGTCATGCTTTTCGTAGATGAAATATTCAGTTGGTAAGCGTGTTCTCCAAAGACCTTTTGAATGGCCTTCGTTTCAGCAATATCACCAAGTGGTGTAGAGGTACCGTGAACGTTTACGTAGTCTATATCTTCTGGCTTTAGACCGGCATCTTCAATGGCGTTTGCCATCACGTTGCGCGCGCCCAAACCCTCTGGATGTGGTGCAGTAAGATGGTGTGCATCGGCGCTTAAGCCGCCGCCAACCATTTCAGCATAAATTTTAGCACCACGCGCTTTAGCGTGTTCGTACTCTTCTAAAATGATTCCTGCGCCGCCTTCCCCCATGACAAACCCATCGCGCTCAGCGTCGAACGGTCTCGAGGCGGTCATTGGGTCGTCGTTTCTTGTGGATAGCGCATTCATTGCGTTGAACCCACCCATTCCTACAGGATTGATAGCAGCTTCTGATCCACCGCTAACGATGACATCTGCTTTACCTAGTCGGATCAGGTTGAACGCATCAATAAGTGCATTTGTAGAAGATGCACATGCACTTACTGTAGTGTAGTTGGGCCCGCGTAAACCATGCTTCATGGAGATGCGACCAGGCGTAATGTCTGAAATCATCATCGGGATGAGGAACGGATTAAAACGAGGATTTAGATCGTTATCAACAAACCCTTTGACTTGGTCAAAGAACGTATCGATACCACCGATACCAGAACCCCAGATAACGCCAATACGATCAGGGTTTTCTTTTTCAAAATCCAACCCGGAATCGGCAATAGCTTCATCCGCTACTACCATTCCGAATTGTGTAAATCGATCCATACGACGCGCTTCCTTGCGGTCGAGCAAGTCGTTGGGAACAAAATCTTTCACCTCACACGCGAAGTGAGTTTTGAATAATGAGGCATCAAATCTCGTGATGGGTCCGGCACCGGATTTTCCAGCAAGGAGATTTGTCCAAGTTTCTTCGGCTGTGTTGCCCACAGGCGTGAGCGCACCTAGCCCTGTTACTACTACGCGTTTCAGGCTCATAAAAAAGACTTTTGCTTATGCTAAAGCTTCCTCGATGTAAGAGATAGCTTGACCTACTGTGCCAATGTTTTCAGCTTGATCGTCAGGGATCTGGATATCAAATTCTTTTTCGAATTCCATGATCAACTCAACGGTGTCTAGCGAATCCGCACCTAGGTCGTTAGTGAAGCTAGCATCTGCATTAACTTCATTTTCGTCAACACCTAATTTGTCAACGATGATAGCTGTTACTTTTCCTGCAATTTCAGACATGATTAGAATAGTTTAATAATCGCCACAAAGAAAATAAAACTTTAGTTATCCCCCACAGCGGATATCTCGGGTTAAATTTGTGGCTTCAAGGTACGAAAATCATGTTAAAAATAGCCATACTTGCCTCAGGTTCAGGAAGTAACGCGGAATCATTAGTGCGGTATTTCGAGCATTCTGACGTCGCAAGGGTAAATTTAATAGTTACGAACAACGCTAAAGCAGGCGTAATTGAGCGTGCGAACCGATTAAATGTTAATGTTGAGGTTTTTTCACCAAAGCTGGAAAGCGACTCACTTTTGAGTATTTTGAAAGAACAAGCAGACATTATTTTGTTGGCAGGATATTTACAAATGATACCCAAAGAATGGACCTTAGCCTTTAGTGGGCGAATGCTGAACATTCACCCTGCACTGTTACCGCACTTCGGGGGTAAAGGTATGTACGGCAAACATGTTCACCGAGCAGTAAGCGAATCTGGCGTTAATGAAACAGGTATCACAATACACCTTGTGAATGAAGCTTATGACGAGGGAGCTATTATCGCGCAATATGGCGTAGAAATTGAATCAGGATCTTCACCAGAAAGTATTGAGGCAAGCGTGCGTGAGCTGGAGTTAGAATATTACGGACCTACTGTTGAAGGTTGGATCGAACAAATGGCATCGAGCAATTGAAAGTAACTATATACACGGACGGAGCAGCGAGCGGCAACCCAGGACCAGGCGGATATGGAGTGGTCTTAGAGAGCAGTGCGGGCCACCAAAAAGAATTGAGTGGAGGCTTTCGACTTACCACGAATAACCGCATGGAATTGTTAGCGGTAATTCAAGGCCTGCGTGAACTCAAAAGCGACAAAGTGGCTGTGGTGGTAGTAAGCGACAGCAAGTATGTCGTGGATGCCATTAATAAGGGTTGGCTCTTTTCTTGGGTCAAAAAAGGATTCAAAGACAAAAAAAATCCAGATTTATGGCGTCAAATGCTGCCGCTTCTAAAAAAATACAATCCTACTTTTCAATGGGTAAAAGGCCACAACAACCATCCTCAAAACGAACGATGTGATGCATTAGCCGTCATTGAAAGTAAGAAGAAAGGGTTGCCCGCAGATGAAGGTTACGAGCAGTCGCTTTAGAGCTTTATATAGTCTTCTGGGTTGATGGCGCTACCGTCGTACCAGAGCTCAAAATGAAGATGTGGCCCCGTTGAGTTTTCACCACTGTTGCCAATAATTGCAATGGCTTCTCCGCTTCTAACGTAATCACCGACTTCTTTGAGTAAAGCACTGTTGTGCTTATAAGCACTTACAAGATTGTTTTCGTGTTGAATTATAATAATGTGTCCATTTTCGCTTGTCCAGTCAGCTAAAACTACAATGCCCTCATAACAAGACTTAATAGGCGCGTTTTTAGTGGCGGCGATATCTACCGCAAAGTGACCCGTAGTTCGGTCAAAAGAAGACGTGACTACACCTTCTACTGGTGCTAAAAGCTGTGGAACATCTAATTCTGCAGCACGCTGTTCTAAGCTAAACGCGGTTTCATCTTCCACCCATTCTCTAAAGGCACTATCTGTTGGGCTAGGACTTGAGAGTAAAACAGCGGTGTTGGTAGCGGTATCTTCGGACGCTACATCTTGAACAACAGAATCGATCACTTCTCCTTGTAAAATGCGCTGAATTCCGCTTACATATCGTTCATTCTGTCGCAAAACACCTTCTAAACTGTCTGTTTTTAGGCTTAATTCTATGGCTTGACGACGAATTTTCGACGAAGCGTAACCGGGAACCAATTCTTTTAATGGCGTAAAAGCAATGACAATAGAAGTGATAGCAATAGTAAAAACGATAGCGAAAACACTAAATGTAAAGACGTTCAGTGGGCTAAGACGAAGGGTTAAGAGCTCCTCGAAGGTATCGTCATTCAGAATGACGAGGCGAAATTTATTACGCCACCGCTCTACGCGTTTTTGTTTCTGTTTTTCTGTTGCCATGATTAAAGACAAATATCGTGCTCTGAATTTCTCTCGGGGCGTGAAATAAAATAATTTTAGGGCGTTATTAGAAATATGTTTTACTCCAAACGACTTTTTGCCATTGCGGCTTTACTTTTCTTGGCCTCTTGTTCTACGACTAAGGACCGGTGGGTGAATAGAAAGTACCATGAGGTAACCGCACATTACAATGCATATTTTAATGGCGAAGAGGCCTTCGATGAAGCTGTAAAGCAGTTTCAAAACGGTGAAGAGTGGGATTTTGAACAATTCTTACCCATTTATTTTTGGCCAGACGCAGACCAAGCATCTGGGTTATTTGCGAAAATGGACCGCGCCATTGAGAAGAGTGCGAAAGTGGTGAAGAAGCACAGCATGGTCTTCGGCGGTAAGCAGAAGAACGACTACGTTTTTAAAGCGTATCTGCTAATTGCACGAAGCCGATTTTATAAGCACGAGTTGATACAAACGCTTGAAGCGACTTCTTACATCGAAGATAATTTCGGAAGACTTGAGCTAGCGGAAGACGAAGTCTTTTGGGCAAAGCTCTTGGCAGCACAGACGCATATCCGGATGGAAAACTTCTTTCAGGCCGAGCAGCAGTTGGATGAGTTATACACTAAGAAACTTCCGAAGAACGAGCTCTTTGAAGCCCAAAAAACCATGGCTTATTTCCATTTATCGCAAGATCGGTGGGCCGATGCGCAGGGCTGGGTTGCCGCAGCGGCACAGAGCGCTAGTGTAAAATCGGAAAAGGTTCGGCTAACGTATCTCAATGCACAGCTTTTAGCAAAGCTCGGTAAAGGCTATGAAAGCGCATTAGCCTATGAAGATGTTTTGAAACTTCACCCGGACGATTATGACATCACCTTTTCTGCACAAATCAAGCGAGCAGAGAATTTTGATGTTTTCATGGAGGACATTGCCATTATTGAGAAGGCATTGAATAAGATGCTCAAGGACGATAAAAACATCACGTATCGAGATCAAATATATTATGTGTGGGCGTTGAAAAAACTGGATTTAGAATACTATCCGGAGGCTGAGACTAAGCTTCGTCAGAGCATCGCCGCATCCGTCGATAACGCACGTCAAAAAGGGAAAAGCTATTTAAGACTGGCGGGGATCTCTTTTGATTTTAAATCGTTTGTTAACGCTCAAGCCTATTATGATAGCGCAATTGCTGTATTACCAATGGATTATCCGGGTTTAGACACTCTTGAAGAGCGTACTTCTGTGCTGAATGACCTGGTGGCTCAATTAAACGTTATTGCGCTAGAAGATAGCCTTCAGTCGATGTTCGGAATGACTGATCAGGCTTTGCGACAAAAATTTGAAGATTATATAGAAGCGAAACAGGCGCGAGAAGAGGAGGCCGCAAGGCGTGCTGAAATTGCAGCGATGCGCGCAGCTGAAAATGCCCTTTTGGCGGATGCGGGTCCACAAGCAGGCGGGGGCTCTGGTCAATGGTACTTTTACAACCCAACGGTTCGAGCAAAAGGTGTGGCAGCATTTAAACGCACGTGGGGAAACAGAACATTAGAAGACCACTGGCGCACAAAGGACAAACCAGTACAAGGTTTTGCTGTGGAACAAACAATCCTACAGGATTCCACTACAAGTGATACTACAAAGGCTTTATTGCCGAGCGATGAAAACAGTGTGGATTATTACCTCGCACGTGTTTTAAAAACCGACGATGATCTAAAAGCCAGCTTGCAGCGCGAAGCCTTTGCTAAAAGTGAATTAGGGTTCATTTATAAAGACGGACTTAAGGACAACAATGAAGCAGAATTGGCGTGGGCAGACTACATGAACGAGTTTGTTTCTTTTGCACAGACGACACCGAAAGTTTTATATGGCCAGTATTTACTTTATATCGAACAGGAAGTAAAAGATAAGAGTGAAGCAGTAAAATCGGTTCTTTTAACAACCTATGCGAACAGCCCTTATGCGGCCTTATTGCGCGGTGAAAAGAAAGGCCCGAAAATCCCTTTACAGGAGCAAGAAGCCTACGATGCCGCATTTACTGCGTATGAATCGGGCCAATTTAAAGCAGCGATGGCGCTACTTCACACGTTTACCACAACCTACCCGAATAGTGCGCTTTTGCCGAAGACAGGGTTACTAGCAGCATACATTACAGGCACCTCCGGCGATGCGGAATCGACAATCGAAGCGCTTCAAGAGGTGGTTAAAACGTATTCAGGAACGGAAGAAGCTACTCGCGCAGCTCAACTTTTGAGTATGTTACAAGACGATGAGCGCGGTAGTGAAGAAGGACCAAATCGTGGAATGGGAGACCTTAAAGTGAATAAGGTAGATTTCCAGCGCCAGGACAATGCTCCGCATAAATTTATTTTAGCGATTCCCGCAGAAAACTCAAAAATTAACGAGTTGCGTAACGCGCTTGCAGATTTCAACAAAGAGTTTTTCAAGTTTGACAATCTTCGCATTCAAAACATTTTCTATGACCAGAACACGCAGCTCATTATTGTCAGTGGTTTGCGTACGAAAGAGAAGGCTGTAGTCTACCTGAATACCTTTAATCAACAAGGAACATTAATAGAACAATACTATCCAAAGGCTCAAAGTGCTGGTTTTTATATAAATAATCCGAACTTTGGCAAAGTTTATAGAGACAAGGTCCTTAAAGAGTACCTCCAATATTTTGATACGTTATGATTTCATCTGCTAAAAAGTACCCAGAACAAGCTCAAGCATCGAACCGCATTCTTGCAGGCACGAGTATTACCGGTGATGTGGTTTCGGATGGAGACATTCGTGTTGACGGAAAAGTAGCCGGAAACATGAAGGTTACCGGGAAATTGGTCATCGGTGAAAACGGACAAGTGGAAGGCGAGGTTGAGTGTAAAAATGCCGCTATCGCAGGTCAATTAGAAGGGACGCTCAACGTTGCCCAAACGTTATCGCTTTCTTCTTCGGCTAAAGTGAAAGGTAAGGTGCAGGTTGAGAAATTAGCCGTAGAACCCGGCGCTGAAATCAACGGTTCTGTAAGTATGGGAGCGCTGATGAAAAAGGTGGGCGAATCAGACGCAGCTGCGACAAAAACCGCCTAACTCAGCCCAATATGGCTGATTCTCCGGAAAAAAACGATCGTAAATTTTTACGTTTTGCATCCCTCGGTGTGCAGATGGCAGTGCTCATTTATGCCGGTTCTGAACTGGGCAAATATCTAGATGCAAAATATCCATCGGACAAGAATTGGTATACCATGATTTGCATTCTAGCAGCGGTTGCTATTTCCTTTTACCAGCTCATCAAAGAAATGCCAAAGGATTAATGACAGATCCTAGAGTTCTTCGATTTTATGCGACTTTGTTATTTGTGGCACTATTAGGCGTCTTTGCACAGTCAGCAGTTACGGGTCTTGAAATAGCAGGTCCTCTGACCAACTCCTATATCGTTAACCATGTTTTAGCAGCAGTAATATTCACCTTTCTGTTTCGCTGGAGAAAAAGGCATATTGAAAAGCTTGGGTTTCTATTTTTGGCTGGGACGGGACTTAAGTTCTTAACGTTCTTCATAGTCTTTTACCCTTCTTTTCGTGCAGATGGTGAGCTTACTCAAGCGGAATTCCTATTATTCTTCGTTCCATACGCGCTTTCTACACTAGTTGAAACCGTCTTTTTAGCTCGTATTTTGAACCGCGAATAAGCTGTTTGTTTTTTTTAGATAAACCGCTATTAAGCAGGTTATTAGTCCTGCTTTACCGCGTTGAAACTCCACCCCTGTGGATAACTCATAATAAATAGCACCTTTTCTTTTAAGGCGTGAATATTCTTCACTAGTTTTGCCCCGATTTTAAGCCGCTAAAATTCCGGAAACGGAAAATGCAAAAATTGTATGATTTCTAAGTTTACTGCCTTATCAGCCTTTGTAGGCTTAATGTTCTTCTCAGCACCTGCGGTAGCTCAAGACCACGGTCATGAGAACACGCACCACGAGAATACACATGACAATGACGCTCACAACAATGAAGCGCATGGTGCAGAACACCACGTTGAGGAAGCACATTCAGAAGGTCATGGCCATGGAGCATTTGTACCAGCGTCAGATACTGAAGGAAGAAAGGCGGTTGTAAGAGAGACTGTGGAACACCACCTTGCAGACTCATACGAGTTTCATATTGTAGGCCCTGTAGGTTTTCCGCTACCTGTAATATTATTCGACAACGGTCTAAAAGTCTTTTCATCAGCGAAGTTCCACCACGGAGAATCAGTAGCGGAAGTTGACGGTCAGTATTACGTGATTCACCACAGTAAGATTTATAAGACGGACGCTGAAGGAAACATGTTACTTGACGAAGCGGGCCACCACATTAAACCATTAGACTTCTCCATTACAAAGAACGTGTTCATGATTATGTTCATGGCAGTATTTATGTTCTTCTTGTTTAGAGGTGTAGCAAAGACTTACAAAAACAGTTTGGTACCGAGCAAAGCGGGTCGATTCCTAGAACCCCTCATCGTTTTGATTAGAGACGAGATTGCAATTCCAAACATTGGCGAAAAGCATTACAAGCGTTACATGAGCTTCTTGCTCACAATCTTCTTCTTTATTTGGTTCCTGAACCTTGCGGGCATGACTCCACTAGGGGTTAACGTTACTGGAAACATTGCCGTAACGGTTTCTTTAGCCTTAATGACCTTCTTTATCACACAGTTTAGTGGTAAGAAAGATTACTGGATGCATATTTTCTGGATGCCAGGTGTACCGGTATTGTTACGTCCCGTATTGGCAGTAATCGAATTGATTGGATTGGTGGTTAAGCCATTCTCATTGACTATTCGTCTCTACGCAAACATGCTCGCTGGTCACGTTGTGATCATGAGTATTTTAGGGTTAATCTACATTTTCGCATCGTACACTGCTGCGATTCCGTTTACTGGATTAACATTGTTCCTGTATGTACTCGAGTTGCTCGTAGCGGCTCTGCAGGCATACATTTTTACCATGTTGGCGTCTCTGTATTTCGGTGCAGCCGTTGAAGAGCACGACCATCACTAACTAAGAGTATTAATTAAATTTTATATACTATGGAAATTCCAACTATTGTAGGCGCAGGCTTGATCGTAATCGGTGCTGGTATGGGTATCGGTAGAATCGGTGGTTCAGCTATGGAGGCTATCGGTCGTCAACCTGAAGCATCTGGTAAAATCCAAACAGCTATGATTATTGCTGCTGCACTTATCGAGGGTATCGGTTTTGCGGCACTTTTCGCAGCTTAAGAAAATGAAGTAGACGGGAGCAACGATTGGTTGCACCGTCTATTTTTTCCTCATTATAGAATTTGATTTTAATCAAAAAACATGGATAAGCTAATTAATGACTTCTCGATAGGATTATTCTTCTGGCAATCGCTGGTGTTTCTTCTTTTGATCTTCGTGCTTAAAAGGTACGCATGGAAGCCTATTTTGAACGCGGTTAACGAAAGAGAACAATCTATTGAAGACGCTTTGAAAGAAGCTGAGAAGGCGCGTCTTGAAATGCAGTCGTTGCAGGAGAGTAACGAAGCCATTTTGAAAGAAGCCCGTGAAGAGCGTGAACGCATCTTGAAAGAGGCGCGTGACATGAAAAATAAAATGATTTCTGAGGCAAAAGACGCAGCGGCTACTGAAGCGGATAAAGCTATTGTATCTGCAAAAGCGGCTATTGAAGCAGAGAAATCAGCGGCTATTGCTGAGCTCAAGAATCAGGCAGCTTCTTTAAGTATTGATGTTGCTGAAAAGATCTTAGGCCAGGAGTTGAGTGCAGAAAACAAGCAAACGGCAATGATTGGTAAGATCATTGAAGACGTGAAATTCAACTAAGAACAGGTATGAATTACCCAAGAGTCGCAACCCGTTACAGTAAAGCCTTATTAGAATTGGCGATAGAACAAAACGTATTAGACGTCGTTCGCGCTGATGCTACTTTAACGAAGGAAACGGTATTGGCATCCGGAGAATTGGCATTGTTGCTTAAGAATCCGGTGGTTAAAGCAGACAAGAAGCAGGCGATCTTGAAAGAGGTCTTCAGCGGAAAAGTGAGTGAACTTTTCGAGGGTTTCATTATGCTGCTTACGAACAACGGTCGCGAAGAGCATTTGGCTAAAGTTTGTGAGAAGTTTGAAAAAGACGTTTTGGCGTACAAAGGAATCATCGAGGCTCACGTGGTGAGTGCAGTTGCTTTGTCTCCAAGCGATAAAGAAAATTTGGTTTCGAAATTATCGAGCCAGTTGAGCAAAGAGGTATTACTCACTGAAGAAGTCGACGCTACCGTTATTGGTGGATTGAAGTTGGAAGTGGAAGGATACCAATTAGACAATACAATTTCCGGTAAGCTAAGATCATTGCGCAATGCAATGATTGACTAGTTTCCAAGCATTAGAAAAGAAAAACAAAGACCTTAAATAGAGGATCATGGCAGAAGTAAATCCAGCTGAAATTTCAGCAATCCTTAAGCAACAATTATCCGGTTTTAGCGATGGCGCTGACCTAAACGAAGTGGGTACCGTACTTGAAGTAGGTGATGGTATTGCGCGCGCATACGGTTTGGCAAACGCACAATCGGGTGAGTTGGTACAGTTCGAAAACGGCCAAAAAGGTATCGTATTGAACTTAGAAGAGGATAACGTCGGTATCGTATTGCTCGCTCCGTCAACTGACATCAAGGAGGGAACCACTGTTAAACGTACAAACACTATCGCATCTATCAACGTAGGTGAGGGAGTTGTGGGTCGTGTAGTGGACACATTGGGTAAACCTATCGATGGTAAAGGACCGATTCAAGGTGAAACCTATGAAATGCCATTGGAGCGTAAAGCACCAGGGGTGATTTTCCGTCAGCCAGTGAACGAACCAATGCAAACAGGTATCAAGTCAATTGATGCGATGATTCCAATCGGTCGTGGTCAACGTGAGCTTATTATCGGTGACCGTCAGACAGGTAAGACAACTGTTGCCATCGATACCATTATTAACCAGAAGGAGTTCTTCGACAAGGGTGAGCCAGTATACTGTATCTACGTTGCAGTAGGTCAGAAAGGTTCTACGGTTGCAGGTATTGCTAAAACGCTGGAAGACGCTGGTGCAATGCAGTACACTACGATTGTTGCGGCGAACGCTTCTGATCCCGCGCCAATGCAGTTTTACGCACCATTCGCTGGTGCAGCAATCGGTGAGTACTTCCGTGATACAGGTCGTCCAGGCTTAATCATCTATGATGATCTTTCTAAGCAAGCAGTTGCTTACCGTGAGGTTTCGTTGTTGTTACGTCGTCCTCCAGGTCGCGAGGCATACCCAGGTGATGTATTCTACTTGCACTCAAGATTATTGGAGCGTGCGGCAAAAGTGATCGCTGATGATACTATTGCTTCGCAAATGAACGACCTTCCTGAGTCGCTGAAAGACAAAGTAAAAGGAGGCGGTTCTCTAACGGCACTCCCGATCATTGAAACACAAGCGGGTGATGTATCTGCATACATTCCTACCAACGTAATTTCTATTACTGACGGACAGATCTTCTTGGAAGCTGACCTCTTTAATTCAGGTGTGCGTCCTGCGATTAACGTAGGTATCTCTGTATCTCGTGTAGGGGGTTCTGCTCAGATCAAGCCGATGAAGAAAGTATCTGGTACGTTAAAGCTTGACCAAGCACAGTACCGTGAGCTAGAGGCGTTTGCTAAGTTTGGATCTGATCTTGATGCAGCGACAATGTCTGTGATCAACAAGGGTGAGCGTAACGTGGAGATTCTGAAGCAAGGTGTGAATGCACCGATGTCGGTTGCACACCAGGTAGCGATCATCTACGTAGGTACTAAAGGAAAATTGAATAAAGTTCCAGTTAATAAGGTAAAAGCATTTGAAAGTGCACTTATCGAATACATGGAAGGAAATAAGAAAGACGCGCTTAACAGCATAGCTGGTGGTAAGTGGACTGACGCAGAGATTGGTGCTATTGAAGCGTCTATTGCGGAAGTACTCCCTAACTACGAAGCGTAATTTACCTCCCTTAGGGAAGGAAAAACTAACGTCCTATGGCGAACTTAAAAGAACTTAGAAACAGAATCACTTCTATTGGTAGCACAATGAAGATCACTTCAGCGATGAAGATGGTGAGTGCTGCTAAATTGAAGAAAGCACAAGATGCAATCGTACAGATGCGTCCTTATGCTTCTAAGTTGACTGAAATTCTTCAGAAAGCATCCAGTACATTGGACAGTAGCGAAAACGCCTATGGTGAAGTTCGTGACGGTAACAAGGTGCGTTTGGTGGTGATTTCTTCGAACAGAGGTCTTTGTGGTGGATTTAACTCAAGTGTTGTTAAAAAGGCAAAGAGTTACATGGCGGCAAACCCCGCTGAGTACACCATTGCTACGGTTGGAAAGAAAGCACACGATGCCTTTAAAAACGATTCCCGCAAAGTAAGCAGCAACACGGCACTTTGGGATGAAATCACGTTTGACGGTGCAAAGCAAGAGGCGCAAGCCTTGATGGAAGGCTTCGTTGCCGGCGAGTTTGACAAGGTTGTGATCGTTTATAATGCGTTTAAAAACGCTGCCGTTCAAGAGCCGCAGGCAGAGCAATTCTTGCCGATCGCTATGGAAGAGAAATTAAGCAGTACGGAAGTGACAGATACTACAGAGTATATCTACGAGCCTTCGATGCAGGAAATCCTAGCCGATTTGATTCCGACTTCATTAAAGACGCAATTCTTTGCAGCGCTTTTAGATGCGAATGCGTCAGAGCACGGTGCGCGTATGACAGCGATGCACAAAGCAACCGATAACGCTAAGGCGCTACAGGGCGATTTGAAACTCGAATACAACAAGGCTCGTCAAGCAGCAATTACGAACGAGATTCTCGAGATTGTTGGCGGTGCAGATGCATTAGCGGGTTAAGAAATTCTCGAAAAATGACAAGGACCCGCGGCGCGAGCCGCGGGTTTTTTTGTTTAAAGAGGCTCAATCGAGACAATCGTTGTGGTAAAAGAGGGGTAGAGAGTTAAAGAATAGAAATTCTATTTACATTACAAGTCCAAACCTTTATTTAAGTAAAATGTCCCAGTCTGAACTACTCCAGAAAGAGTTCATCAGTGTAGCTGAACTTATGCAGCTTTTCGATATTTCTCGCGCTACTGCGCAACGCTTGCTCAAGTCTGGGGAAGTCGTTCATAGCAAATTAGGCGGCAAGATCATCATACCTACGCGTCCACTTCGCGAAAAATTTGGGTTGTAGAAATATCCGCAATTAGCCTTTCCGACCTGCGAGTATTGCCTTAATTTAGAAACATGGCAGTCTTAACCATCCGGGTTCGTACTTTCTTATTCATGATGATGATTCTTCTCGTGGCTTTCGTGCTGACGGGAACGTTTTCGTTGTACCATTTTAAGGCGGAAAACAAGAATTACCATTACGAGCGATTAGAGCGAAAAGCAAAGGCCATTTCTTCTCATATCGACTACATCACCAGTGGATATCAAGGTTTAGAGTTATCACCAACACAATGGAAAACGGTGCTCGGTACTAGAATGGATGAGATAGGCTCTATTCATAAATTAGACGTAGGGCTCTATCACCCAAACGGCGCATTATTGGCAAGAAGTCATGTTTACGAAGTGTCCGACGCATTATTTCCATCTTGGGTAGAATTAAAGTTACTTACGCGTCAACCGAAATCAGACTATGCGATCGAAGCAGTTGAAGGCTTTTTAATAGGTACTGGAAACATTGTAAGCGCTGATAATTCCATTGAACTTATCATACGTATTCCTTATGCTGTTGATGACAATGTTATACCTGAGGAGGATTTTCAGTTTTTACGCCAATTGGGCTTTATTTACGTGGTGCTGCTGTTCGTGGGTATTGTTTTAGCCTTAATCCTGTCCAATTATATCAGCCGAAACATGAGGATCGTTGGGGCAAAGCTGAAGAAGGTGCGTTTGAACCAGAGTAATGAAAAGTTGACTTGGCGACACAACGACGAGATGGGTCAATTGATACAGGAATACAATTTGATGGTTGAAAAACTGGAGAAGACCGCCATCGACCTAGCAAAGAGCGAGCGCGAGAGCGCTTGGAAGGAAATGGCCCAGCAAGTAGCTCATGAGATTAAAAATCCGCTGACGCCAATGAAGTTGACGCTTCAAATGATGCAGCGTGAAAAGAATCTTGACGAGCTTCAAGACATGTCAAAGCATTTGCTCGAAGAGATTGAGGGCTTGACCTCCATTGCAGAGGCTTTTTCAAGATTTGCCCAAATGCCGTCGTTGCGTTTGGAAACACACGATGTTTCTTATTTGAGTAATCGCGCAATTGCACTGTATAGTGATCGGGGCGTTCAATTCCATTCAGATGGCCCCATTTACGCGAGTGTGGACAAAGAGCAATGGTCAAGAATCATTCATAATCTTATTAAAAATGCCCTTCAAAGTGTTCCAGAGGATCGACAGCCAGAGATTATGGTACGGATTCAGAAAAAACTAGGGCAGGGCATCATATCCGTCAGCGATAATGGAACCGGCATTCCTGATGAAATGAAAGAACGTGTTTTTGAGCCCAATTTTACAACGAAAAGTTCCGGAATGGGATTAGGACTGGCCATGGTTAGAAATCTCATTCAAAACTTTGGTGGAACCATCGCTTTTGAAAACGGAAAACAAGGCGCTGTCTTCACCATTACCATACCTACACAGCAAAACAACCTATCTTAAAAATGGAAAACGTACAACTCACCATTGTTGACGGCATTGCGATGCTTGTCATTAACCGACCGAAACAACTTAATGCGCTAAACAAACAAACGTTATCAGAAATTAACGAGGCTTTTGAATACATGCGAGATAATGACGCCGTTAAGGTGGTCATTATGACCGGAGCAGGAGAAAAGGCCTTTGTTGCGGGTGCCGACATTAAGGAATTCGCCGATTTTTCTGGCGCGGAAGGATCGGATCTTGCAAAGACCGGTCACATGACCGTTTTCAATGTTATTGAAGAATTTTCAAAGCCTGTTATTGCGGCGATTAATGGATTTGCATTAGGAGGTGGTTTAGAATTAGCCATGGCTGCTCATGTGCGGATTGCTTCTGATAATGCGCGTATGGGCCTTCCAGAGACTTCCTTAGGAGTTATCCCTGGGTATGGAGGTACACAACGCCTTCCGCAACTCATAGGGAAAGGACGCGCCTTAGAAATGATATTTAGTGCAAAAATGATTGATGCCTCTACAGCATTAAATTATGGATTAGTGAATGCAGTGGTTCCTCAAGAGGCATTACAAGCTACGGCTGAAAAAATGGCGCGGGACTTTATGAAAAACAGCATTGTCGCAATGGGGTATGCCATTGAGGCGGTAAACGCTGGTATGCTTGAAGGTGCTATCGGTTATGATGTGGAAGTACAGGCTTTTGGCGATTGTTTTGAAACGGCAGATTTTAAGGAGGGAACCACTGCGTTTTTAGAAAAGCGCAAGCCCCAATTCCCAGGAGCATAAATGAGTCAAACGCACTGGATACCAGTAGCACAGGAGCAAAGAGTAGACTCGCTTGGCGCCCTTTCTGAATCGACGAAACATGTTTGGGTGGGTCTACATGGGTACGGCCAATTGGTCCAATTCTTTGCCCGCCATTTTCGTTCTCTGGTCACTGAAGAGCGCGCTTTTGTATTTCCCCAAGGCCCTCATAAATTCTATCTCAACGGCGTTCACGGTCGTGTCGGAGCTTCATGGATGACCAAAGACCAGCGATTGGTGGATATCGCCAACCAGCGCATCTACTTGGGATTTGTATTTCGGTGGATTAAAAAGCAGGCGCCTAAGGCAACTATACATTGTATCGGGTTTTCTCAGGGCGTAGCCACCATCATGCGCTGCATAGGCCATGAAGACGTACAGCCATCTTCACTATTGGCATGGGCAGGAAGCTGGCCGCCAGATCTTGACAAAACGAACAGAGCGACATTAGAAAAGCTCAGGTTTAAAGCGTGTTTTGGATCCCAGGACGAATACATTACGACCGAGAAGCAGCAAGAAATGATAGGCTACTATCTAGAAAAGTATAACTTCGAACCCTTGGTGAGCGTGTATGAAGGAGGCCACTCTTTTGACGCGGAAAAACTGGCCCAGGAAATCGCCACCTTAGAAAAATAACGAATACCTAATTATGCACGAAGTACATCCTCTAATTACTAATGATGCCACACTCTTTGGAATTTTAGCGGCTATGCTGGGCGCTATATTTTACACCTCAAAAAGCGAACATCCGGCATTCAAAAAGTTTTATAGCGTCATACCAGCACTCTTATTGTGCTACTTTTTACCATCCCTACTTACCACATTCGAAATAATAGATCCGAAGCAGAGCCGGTTGTATTTTATGGCGAGCCGCTACCTGTTACCAGCGGCATTGATTTTATTAACGCTTAGTATTGATTTCGGCGAGGTGAAGAAATTAGGCCCTAAGGCGCTGATTATGTTCTTTACCGGTACCGTTGGGGTGGTGATTGGCGGTCCATTAAGTATTTTATTATTTAGCGTGATTGCTCCGGATATCGTAGGCGCTAATCCAGAGGAAATTTGGCGCGGAATGACCACTGTAGCGGGATCCTGGATAGGAGGCGGTGCTAATCAGGCGGCTATGAAAGAAGTTTTTGAGGTCAGTGAAGACATCTTTAGCGCCATGGTGACTGTGGATGTTTTGGTCGCAGAGTTGTGGATGGCATTTTTACTTATTGGTGTGGCAAAGCATAAAAACATTGATAAAGCCTTTAAGGCCGATGCTTCAGCGGTAGATTCCCTTCAGAATAAGATGGAGGCCTACACCGCTAGCATTAGCAAGGTCACCTCATTTAACGATCTCATTTACATTTTAGCATTGGCTTTTGGAGCGACCGGTTTGGCGCATTGGATGAGCGACGGAATAGCTCCTTACATAGGCGAACACTATCCTATTCTTGCAAAATTCAGCTTGACTTCTGGCTTTTTCTGGCTGGTTGTTATCGCCACAACTGTAGGTATTGGATTAAGCTTTACAAAAGCACGCACACTAGAAGGCGCAGGAGCGTCAAAAGTGGGTAGTGTTTTCATTTACATTCTAGTCGCAACTATCGGTATGAGCATGAACGTGATGGAGATTTTCCATAAACCGGGTTTGTTCGCTGTGGGATTGGTGTGGATGATGATACACGTGGGTCTTATGTTCATTGTTGCAAAAATTATCCGTGCCCCCTATTTCTTTCTAGCCGTCGGCTCCAAAGCAAATATCGGTGGAGCCGCAAGTGCACCGGTTGTTGCGGCGGCATTCCACCCGGCTTTAGCGCCAGTTGGTGTGCTTCTAGCAGTCTTAGGGTATGCATTAGGTACGTATGGCGCATACATCTGTGGACTGTTAATGCAAGCTTCTGCAGGAGTTTACTAAAGGAATGGTAGATGCGGGTTGAATTACCAAAAGAGAAAGTTTTTCCCATGCCTTTTCGGTTTTGGTTAATTCTCACGGTGTCTATTATTCTTCCATTCTTCAGCGGAATGCATCCGGCAATTTTCGTTTTTTGGTTGATTGGGCTTTGGGGAGTGACCGCGCGACGTGGGACAACCCTTCGTAGTACGGATCAAAAAATGTTTCGCTATTATTCGGTGTACGGCATTCACTTAGGGAGCTGGGAACCTATTAAACCAAATGCAGGAGTGGTCGTTTTAGGTGAGCAGCAGTCCGTTCGACAAACCAGTTACGCTGGAGTAATGCGTTATCAGGAGCATACGGGCGTTGCATTGTATTTAGTTAATGCGAGTCATCGGGAAAAGGTGTTGTTAGCGCGGGTGGTAAACAGAGATGAATTGGACCCTTATGTAAAGGTGCTAGAAGAAGAGTTTAAACTTAAATTAGTAAGGTTTTCTCCGGCTATTTCGGCGAAGACGAAAGCAAGAAGAAAGCGATGATGAAATTTAGAATATTAGCCATTTTGGCATTAGTAGGATTTAGCGCAGCGTCACAAGTTGATACCGATAAGGCGGCGGTAATAAAATCCATTTATACCGAAGCATTGGGTGAGCAGCAGGGTTACGAATGGCTGAAGTACATGTGCGAAGTTATAGGCCCTCGTCCCAGCGGTTCGGAGGCGGCAAATGAAGCAGCGCGTTGGGCAAAACACGAAATGATGGAAGCAGGAGCAGATACAGTATGGCTTCAAGAAGTTGAAGTGCCGAAATGGTACAGAGGTGAAGAATGGTCTAAGGCCTATGCCGGTGGGGAGCCTATTTCATTGCCAACTACGGCCCTGGGTGGATCGGTGCCGACCCCTAAAGAAGGCGTTCGCGCTGAGGTGGTTGAGGTTGGATCCTTTGAGGAATTAGAAGCTTTAGGGCGCGAGGGAGTGGAAGGTAAGATTGTCTTCTACAACACGTACATGGACCACAGCTTGATCAGCACATTTAATGCGTACGGCGGTGCAGTGAAGTACCGTTGGGCAGGGGCGATGGAGGCAGGAAAATTTGGCGCGGTGGCGACAGTTCTTCGCTCAGTTACGCTGTTGCGCGATGACTTGCCGCATACAGGTGCCATGAGCTATGGAGATAGCGAGGTGAAGATTCCGTCGGCAGC
>CATAQZ010000033.1 GCA_949487015.1 Flavobacteriales bacterium UBA4585 | reverse complement strand
GTCCCTGGTATGTTAAACGGCGACCCGAAGACTTTCGAAAACACAACTAAGATTGACCAATTACCCTTCAACGAAGCCATTGAACTTGCTTTTTACGGGGCATCAATCATTCACCCCAAGACTATTCAGCCGCTCAAAAAGAAAGGTATTCCTTTACACATCAAAAGTTTCCTAAACCCAACAGAAGAAGGAACAACCATAAGTGGTGTAGAACGTGCTACACCAGAAGTTCCCAATTTCATTCTAAAGAAAAATCAAGCACTTCTTCAGCTAAAGACTAAGGATTTAGCGTTTATCGCAGAACACCACCTCAGTGCCATTTACCAGCTGTTTGCGGATCAAGGCGTTGTAGTCAATCTCATGCGAAATACTGCAACGAAGGCCGTATTCTGCATTAATAATGACCCTATTATAGTCCCAAAAGTGATGGGCGAATTGACCGATTTATTCGATTTAGAATTGGTTTCCGACACAGCACTTTTAACCATTCGACATTACCGTAAAGAAGATGAAGAGCGCGAAACAAAAGGGCTTGATATTCTCCTTGAGCAGCGTACACCGGATATCGTTCAGTTTGTTTTTAAACGGTTTTAAGAACTGCTAAAACCTTTTGCGCCAATCCTGAGCCCATTTTTTCGAAGCTTTCTTTGGTCCAGCCAGCAATATGTGGACTTAACAATACGTTTTCACGTTCAAGCAAAGCGGTTAATGCGGGTGGCAGTGGTCCCTCAAATAGACTTGTAAAACTGGACTTCTCATATTCCAATACGTCCAATCCTGCACTCAGCACTTTCCCGCAATCAAGGGCAGCTACTAAAGCGGCTGTATTTAAAATGGGGCCACGCGCGGTGTTGAGAAAGTGAATGGGTTTGTCGAATGAAGAGAAAAAATCCTCATTCGCATAGTCCCGAGTTTCCGCTGTTAATGGCAGGTGTAAACTAATGACATCCGATTCTTTGTAGAGCTCGTGTAATGTGCACTCCTTGACACCACCTTCTGCGTAGCCTGTTTTGTATTTATCAAACGCAAGTACAGTTACTCCCATTGCATCAAGCAATCGTGCGAAGGTGCCACCCATGACACCGTAGCCAATCACCCCCACCTTCAGGGCCTGGAGCTCACGACCTTTGTTCGACTCACGTAACCATTTTCCCTCTTTGATCTCGCGCTGAACACGTGGTAAGTGATTGAGTAAACTCAAGAGCATTCCTAATGCATGCTCCGCAACTGCGCGTGCATTGCCCTCTGGTACGCGCAAACAAACGATCTGCTTTCTGGCCGCTTCTTCGACATCTATGTTTTCCAGCCCAGCACCAAGACGCCCGATGACTTTAAGTTGAGGGAAAGCATTCAAGAAATCCTTAGTTACTTTAAGGCGAGAGCGAATGATAATCACCTCAGCATCAGCATGCCTTTCAGTGAGCACTGTTAAGGGTTCGTCAAACGCACGAATCAATTCCAATCCACCCGCGCTCAATCCTTCTTCTAGGAGTGGATGTGTATCGTCTAGGAGTAATGCCTTCATCAGTATCCGATGATGTAACGACCAATTTGGAAATAAATAATCAATCCAATCACATCGTTTGCCGTAGTAATAAATGGGCCAGTTGCCAAGGCAGCATCTATTTTAAACCTGTTGAGTAACAACGGTATAAAGGTTCCAAACAAGGAAGCGAAGATAATCACGGCGAGTAAGGAGACGGCAACTGTCAAGGTGACCAATTGGCCATAGCCTAAAAGCAAGCCTGCCCCATACATGGTGGCTGCGAGAATAAATCCATTTACTAAACCCACAGATAATTCCTTCCAGAGTTTTGCAATTATATTTTGCTCTTTCGTGTCCGACGCTAATGCTTGAACTACGATTGCTGACGATTGAACTCCAACATTTCCTGCCATAGCGGCAATTAAAGGCATAAATAAGGCCAACGCTGGCACCGATTTTATATCGCCTTCGTTTTCGCCCAACATCAGTGCTACTATCAATCCGCCAAAGAGACCGATAAGCAACCACGGTATACGTGCTTTCGTGACTTCAAAAACAGTATCGTCACTTTCTACCTCATCAGTCAAACCGGAAGCTAATTGGTAATCGCGCTCTGCCTCTTCACGTATAAAATCGACGACGTCATCCAAAGTAATTCGACCGAGTAATTCGCCAGCGGCATTCACCACCGCGAGTACAAACAAATCGTATTTCTGCATCGTATTCGCTACTTCCTCAGCAGGGGTAGTTGATAATACAGTATGTCTTATCGGAGTGTAGAGTTCGGAAATATTTTCTGTTCTTTTCGCTGTCAATAGTTTTTTCAAACTCAACGTCCCCACCAAAATATCATCTTCATTAACCACATAAACTGCATGAACGCGGTCTACATTTTCCGCTTGAGTCCTCATTGCCGCCACACATCTAAGCGCGGTCAGGCCTTCTTGAACTTTAACATATTCTGTCGCCATCAAGGCTCCAGCGGTATCCTCGTCATGGGTAAGTAGATGCGCAATCTTTTTTGCTTGCTCTTTATCATCGACCTTCGAAAGGACCTCTTTTGTCAACTCTTCAGAAAGCTCTGAAAGCATATCCGCCGCATCATCGCTGTCCATGTTCTCTACGAGTTCATGGGCTATATCTTCCGAAGTATACGTCTTAAGTAGCTGGGTGCGAATGTCTTCATCAATCTCGACTAGAATATCGGCGACTAACTCAGCATCCAGTCGTTCAAGGAAAAACTCAATTTCATCAAGCTCTCTAGATTCGAGTACCTCGGCAATATCCGCGGCATGCATGTCCATGGTATATTCCACAAACTCCGCCCAGTCAATGGCGTTCATTGCACGCTCAATACGTTCTTTTACACTAAGCTCTTCCATCTTCAATGGCATTTAGCAATTCCACAAACTCCAAATGGCTCAGTTGCTCCGCACGTTTCGTTAAATACGGGTGGTCAAAGCCTACAGGCAAGTTAAGGACTTTCAAAGCATTACGTAACGTTTTTCTCCGCTGTCCGAAAGCCGCTTTCACTCCGCGTTTAAGAATCGCAAAGGAAATGTCCGGATCAGCTGATTTCCGAACCATGTGCATTACTCCACTCTCCACCTTTGGCGGCGGATTAAATACTGTAGGCGGTACTGTGAAGTCGTAGGTTAAATCATAATACGCTTGGCATAAAACGGATAGGATACCATAGGTTTTATTCCCCGGCGGAGCACACAAACGCTCGGCCACTTCTTTCTGAAACATCCCGCCAAAAAGAGGGATTTGATGGCGCTCTTCTAATACCTTGAAAACAATCTGGGAAGAAATATTGTACGGAAAGTTACCGATTAGGGCGAACGGTGTATCGCCAAAGGTTCTTGACGGATTCCATTTCAAGAAATCCTCCTCTAAGATGCGGGCACTGAGCTGGTTGTAATTTGCCTGTAAATAACTAACACTCTCCTGATCAATCTCAATCACCCACGTTTCTATGGACGGGTTCCTCAACAAATATTTTGTCATCACGCCCATACCTGGGCCGATTTCTAATACTTTTTCTACACCCTCAAAAGGCACAACAGCCGCAATGCGTTCTGCGATGCTCTCGTCTTTAAGAAAGTGTTGTCCCAGGTGCTTTTTCGCACGTACTTGTCCATCGAATCTCATAGGGTAAAGGTAATCTTTAGTTTCGGGTGATTCCCACTGAAAATAGCTAACTTGCCGTACCTATCACAACCAAAGAACCACTGACCATGGTACAACCCACCACGCTCGGCGAATTTATCGTTGAGAATCAAAAGGATTTTCCGTTTGCATCCGGAGAGCTATCGCAACTCTTAACCTCCATACGCCTTGCAGCGAAGGTGGTGAATAGAGAAATCAACAAAGCTGGATTGGCAGATATTTTAGGCGCCATAGGCTCTGAAAATGTGCAAGGTGAACAGCAACAGAAATTAGACGTCATGGCAAATGACACATTCATGCGGGCACTGCGCAGCATGGGTCAAGTTTGTGGTGTAGCCTCTGAGGAAGAGGATTCCTTTATTCGTTTCGACGATGAAATCCATACCGATGCAAAATACATCGTCCTAATGGACCCGCTAGACGGGTCTTCCAATATAGACGTCAACGTAAGTGTAGGTACCATTTTCTCCATCTACCGAAGAATTACCCCAGCCGGTAGTCCGGTTGGCTTAAAGGACTTTTTACAACCCGGTGATGCTCAAATCGCAGCAGGTTATGTGGTGTACGGTTCTTCAACAATGCTCGTGTATACTACAGGAAACGGCGTGAACGGATTCACATTAGATCCCTCAATAGGAGTTTTCTGTCTATCTCATCCAAACATGACTATTCCTGCCGAGGGGAAAATCTATAGTGTTAACGAAGGGAATTACGTGCATTTTCCTACGGGAGTAAAGCAGTATTTGAAGTATTGTCAAGAGTTTGACGAAGCCACAAATCGGCCGTATACCTCTCGCTACATAGGCTCATTAGTTTCTGATTTTCACCGCAATCTTATAAAAGGTGGGGTGTATCTTTACCCCACTGGAACGATGGCGCCAAATGGCAAACTTCGCCTCCTATATGAGTGTAACCCACTCGCTTTTATTGTTGAACAAGCCGGCGGCATGGCCACAGACGGCGCAAAGCGAATTTTGGAGATAGACCCCTTGGAATTACACCAACGGGTTCCTGTTTTCATTGGTTCGCCGCGTATGGTTGAGACCGCCCATGCATTTATGCAGAAATACAAAGAATAAACCTTGGAACTGGCAGACTTACTTAGCTACTACGATGAACACCCGCTCATTCAAGCCTTAGTTGAGGCCGCCAAAGACAACCAACGCACCGCTATCGGATGCACAACTGCAGGTGGCTCGCACACTGCGCTTCTAGCTGCAGCAGCTTTTGTTCAAACCAACGTTCCCCAATTGCTCATTGCACAGAGTAAAGAGCAAGCCGCTTACCTTCAGAATGATCTAGAGAAGCTTTTACCAAAGGTGCCGTGTTATTTCTACCCGGCTTCTTACCGCAGACCTTACGAAGTGGCTCAAACCGATAACGCCAACGTTCTGCTTCGCGCAGAGGTACTCAATCATCTCAGCAGCAGACGACGTTCACCTCTAGTGATCACCTACACGGAAGCACTTTTCGAAAAAGTAGTCACTAAAAAGGAATTGGAAAGCAACACCCTGAAGCTTCATGTGGGTGAACGCATATCGATTGATTTTTTAAACGAAACCCTTTTTGAATACCAATTCGAACGGGTGGATTTTGTCACAAGTCCCGGACAATTTTCGGTGCGCGGAGGTATTGTGGACATCTTCTCTTTTTCAAAAGACCACCCGTATCGCGTAGAATTTTTTGACGATGAAGTAGAGAGCATTCGCTATTTCGATATCGAGAGCCAACGCACCATAGGGAAGGCCAGTAAAATGAGTATCGTTCCAAATGTCGAAAACAAAACCTTCCTCGAGCAACGCAGCTCCTTTTTAAGCTACCTACCAAAGCAGACGCAGGTATGGATTGACACGCCTTCATTGCTGACGGCAGGTTTAGACCGATTAATGGAATTGGCCCACGAAACCTACGAGAAGCTGGGAGACGCCGTGAAACGCGGTGCACCTAGCGAGCTTTTTGTTTCGGGCGATGCGATGAAACGTGATCTTATGGATTACAGTCGCGTAGAATTTGGTAAAGCCCAGTGGCATACACAGACCATAGAAAGCAAAGCACTTCCTCAGCGAGCGTTTAATAAGGACTTCAACCTTCTTGCTCAAACCCTACTCGATGTGGATGGGCGGGGCAAGCGGGCCGTGTTGATGTGCGCGAACGAAAAGCAAATAGACCGGTTCAAGGCCATTTTCGAGGATTTAGAGCTTGCCCCTCAGTACGACACTACCACCACATCCTTACACGAAGGTTTTGAAGACGAAGTTGCCGGTGTCTATCTCTATACTGATCACCAGATATTCGACCGTTACCAGCGGTTCAATATTAAAAACGGTGCGCAGAAAAAACAGGCCATCACATTAGAACAACTCAACGCATTAGAGTTTGGTGATTATGTAACGCATGTAGACCACGGTGTGGGTAAGTTTGGCGGGCTTCAAAAAATCGACAATAACGGCACTGTGCAAGAGGCTATAAAATTAGTCTATCGCGACAACGACATTCTATATGTCAGCATTCATTCCCTCCACAAGATCAGTAAGTTTAATGGCAAAGATGGGACGGCCCCGCAATTGAATAAGCTCGGCAGTCCACAATGGCAATCGCTGAAAAAGAAGACGAAAGCGAAGGTGAAGCAGATTGCCTTTGATCTGATCCAATTGTACGCAAAACGCAAAGAAGCTATTGGCTTCGAATGTGCACCAGACGGCTACCTCCAACATGAATTGGAAGCCAGTTTCTTATACGAAGACACACCTGACCAAGTTTCATCCACGGAGGCTGTGAAGAAAGACATGGAGCGTCCCATGCCTATGGACCGCCTCATTTGCGGTGATGTAGGCTTTGGTAAAACTGAAATTGCTATACGCGCAGCATTCAAAGCTGCTGCAAATGGCAAACAAGTCGCTGTGCTTGTGCCAACTACCATCCTTGCTTTCCAACACTTCAAGACCTTTACTAAACGGCTGGAGGGTTTTCCCGTAACGGTAGACTACATCAATAGATTTCGCACGGCCAAGCAGCAACGCGAGACCTTAGCGAATCTTAAAAGTGGCAAAGTAGATATTCTTATTGGCACACATAAATTGGTCAGTAAGACCGTGGAATTCAAAGACCTCGGGCTCCTAATTGTGGACGAAGAACAAAAATTTGGCGTAGGAGTTAAGGATAAAATAAAGACGCTGAAGGTGGGTGTTGATACCTTGACGTTGACCGCCACACCTATTCCGCGTACTCTACAATTTTCGCTGATGGCCGCACGCGACCTCAGTGTAATGACTACTCCTCCACCGAACAGGCAACCCATTGAAACAGAATTGATCGGATTCACAGAAGAAGCCATTCGCGATTCAGTGAGTTACGAAATCCAACGCGGTGGACAAGTTTTCTTTATCAATAATCGAGTCAGCAACATACAGGAAGTCGCTGGAATGATTCAACGGTTGGTGCCCGATGCTAGAATTGCCATTGGCCACGGTCAAATGGACGGTAAGAAATTGGAAAAAGTCATGCTGGACTTTATGGACGGTAAATTTGACGTTTTAGTCGCCACGTCTATTATCGAAAGCGGCTTAGATGTGCCCAATGCGAATACTATTATCATCAATAACGCCAATCACTTTGGCATGTCCGACTTGCACCAGATGCGCGGACGGGTAGGACGCTCCAACAAAAAGGCATTCTGTAAACTGATTGCACCTCCACTTAGCACGCTTACGGATGAAGCGCGTAAGCGGCTCCAAGCTTTAGAGCAATTTACAGATTTAGGCTCTGGATTTAAGATTGCCATGAAAGACCTCGAAATTCGTGGGGCAGGAGATCTATTAGGAGGTGAGCAAAGCGGCTTTATTTCCGATATGGGCTTCGACACGTATCAGAAGATTCTCGCTGAAGCAGTGAATGAGCTAAAAGAGAATGAATTCAAGGAATTATACGACCAGCCGGATAAAACGGAAGGATCGCATTTTGTGGATGAGGTACAGATTGACACCGATCTTGCCCTTCATATTCCGGACGAATACGTTAATAATATTGAAGAGCGCCTGAAATTATACCAGCGCATGGGCGAACTGGAAAAGGAGGAAGATCTGCTGCTGTTCCAGTTAGAATTAGAAGATCGATTCGGACCGATTCCCCCTCAAGTCGAAGACTTGCTGTACAGCCTCCGCATTAAATGGCTCGCGAAGCACATTGGCTTCACGAAAATCATTATTAAAGGCGGGAAGCTCATTGCGCACTTTGCGGCTGAAAACAACAGTCCGTACTACCAACTACCTGTATTCTCCGACGTCTTGCGTTACTTACAAAAGCACCCGCGCAACGTTCAAGTCAAACAAAAAGGAGATCGACTGACGTTTGTTGTGCAAAACATAATACACCTCCAGGACGTTTACGAAGTATTCCAAAGTATTACTACAAACGTATCCTCCAACTAGCGCATGCAAGCAACCGAATACATTACGAATCGTTTAAACGAATTGGCCCAACACAAAGCACAATTTGAGCAGGCATTCTACTATTTAGAAGACGAAGAGCTCTTCTTTATTCCTGAAGGGGAACAGTGGTCTGCTATTGAATGCATCGAACACATCAATAATGTGAATGAGGTGTATCTGCCTCAATTGACTCGAGTGTGCCAACTGCCTGAAGCAAAGGAATCGAGCAGC
>CATAQZ010000032.1 GCA_949487015.1 Flavobacteriales bacterium UBA4585 | reverse complement strand
TTGGGTCCAATTCTTTGAGCGCACCTCCCACATGCGCCCAATCCTTCTTGAACGCTGCCAATACCGTCTGATCCTCTGGCTGGTCGGCGACACGACCCCCGCTATTGAGTTTCATGTACAGTGGAAGCACTGCTTTTTGAACAGCATGAGGAATGAGCGGTTGAATTTTAAGGCCCAATTGGTGTAAAAAACCACTCTTGATTGCGACGCTTTCATTGCGGTGTTCAAAATCAAAATCCGCATAAAATGCAGCATCAATTCCAACATACTCGGAAATTTCCGCCATTACCTCAGCTTTTCGTGACATGAAATCTTCAAAAGCCCAGAAACGCACATGGCCTTCAGGCATTACCTCTCGCCAAGCGCGTACGTGTTGCGCATAGTTCACGTGGTCTATAATCTGAGGCCGCTGAATATAGTCTGCTAAAGGCATATCGATGCGCTTTGTGCGAAAACGCTCCATCTTGTAATGGCTGTACATTTGTTTCGAAGGCTCACGGAATAAGAAAATCAGTTTTGGCGGGTTTGGCCAAGAGGAAAACGTATTCCGGGCCGTTTTTTCATACAGGTAATGCGCCGTAGCCTCAAAGCGCACTTTTCGAGCTAAACCACCCTTGAAAAAGCCTTCGTACGCTGCCAATTCGTGTTCGTGTACATTCGCGGACGCATTGAATCTATTTACCTTATCCGCAAAAAAGAACGTCTCTTTTTTTGGGCTGCCATAGACATCGGGATGGGCCGACAACCAAAAATACAGGCTGCTTGTGCCGCACTTTGGGGCACCGCCTATGATGACATTAGGAAGAGAGGCTTCGTTCATGCCTGCAAGATAGTAAGATTACGCGCTAGAGCATCTCAGCATGGCAAATGTTCGTAGTGCACTATTCGCTAATCTTAAACGTTAATTAGCTTTAGGAATTCAACCTACAACTCTTCCTCTACAAGGGGTTAACAGCTATTTAACTACCGCGTAAATCACTACATTTGAGCCAAGCCATGGGCACTATGAACAACGCAAAAAAACAAATTTCATCCAGCGCACTGATCAACCTCGTTGGAATCCTTTTAGGTGCTGCGCTGAACTTATGGCTTCTCCCAAAGCTCTTTAGCACAGAAGAATTAGGGATGTACAGGTGGATGGAGCGCACCGCCGTTCTATTCTCAAACATCCTTCTTTTTGGCGTACACCGTTCCTTCACAAAGTTTTATTCCGACCCGTCAAAAGATAAAAAAGCCTTTGAAAGTGCCGTAGTAGGTCGCAGTACATTACTTATGTTGAGTGTCGGCGTATTGGTTTTTATCGCAGGGCCATTATTCGCTCCCCTTTTCAATTTTAAATCTGAAGACGCCTATTTACTTCGTTACCTCAGCTTTTTTATAGTCAGCGGTATGGCCTTCTTAATGGCCGTTTCTGCTGCCGCTACTACAAAGAAAATTGCCGTACCTGTATTCATTAAAAACATGGGGTTGCGCATCGCAATGATTGCACTCGCGTTCGTTTTATTATTTACAAGTGGAATTTTCCGCTTTAATCATTGGCTCATAGCATACGCCTGGGCTTCTTTAGCATTGGGTGCAGTAGCACTTTTATACGCTTGGAAGAGAGTGAAGCCGACCTTCCTTTTCAAACATCTTTGGATGCCCATGGGTGGGGATGTGCAAAAATTTGCATGGATCAGCGTCTTTAGTGTGCTCATTGAGATCGGCATTAATACGCTCGATGTTCAAATGCTCTCGATGCTCACGGACATGGACAGCGTAGGTATTTATGGCATGGCCTTTTTTATGGGCTCCGTAATCGACGGTATTCGCCGTCCCATCAACCAAATGCTGGCGCCTCAGATTTCGACAAGTTGGAATAAAAACAACATGGTTGTATTGAAGAAAATCTACGAAAAAACTTCCAGCGCACAGATGGTGGTTAATGCTGCCTATGTCATTGTCGTTGTGGTTAATGTCGAATGGATTTTTTCGCTCATTCCAAATGGAGAACGTTTCTACCCCGCCATTCCTGTCGTGGTCTGGACCTTAGCTAGAAAATACATCAATGCCGCATTCGGTTCTAATGGTGAAATCATCGCCAATAGTCCGTTCTACCAATTAAACATGCAAATTGGGTCCGTTATGCTTGTCATCAATGTACTGCTTAACCTCCTCTTCATCCCGCGTTACGGCATTTTAGGTGTTGCTTACAGTGGGTTGATTGCCGTGCTTTTTGTCAATGGAATGCGGGCAATTATGATTTACCGTAAATGTGGGCTTCAGCCCTTTACCCGCGAAAGTCTTGCCATCTTAATAGGTACTATTGCCGTGGGGGCACTTTGTTACAAGGTTCCTTTTGACGGTCTTCTGAAGTTTTTAGTTTCCGGCTTGATCGTCGTTGCTGCCTTACTGGTCAATAGAAAATTCATTAAAAACCTCCTGTTGCGCTAAGCCTGCGTACCTTTATTCCCCTTGAAAGTCGCATACATTCAAAATAGAGTCCAATTAGGAGGTCGTTTCCAGGTCACTTTCGAAATGACGAAAGTCTTGAATGCTATGGGAATCATACCCGATTTTTATTGCTATCGACATCGGCTTACTTTGGAGGATATTGAAGCACATTACGGTGCTTCGATCCAGCTTAATTTTAAGGCGATAAAAGAGCCGAAGCTTCCTTTTGAATGGAACATTACGCGCTTCAACAGCGATGTGAATAAACATGTCCAGGGCTACGATTTGATCATCAACAGCAACAATACCAGCCTCGGTCTAGATCCTTCCCTAAATAGCATCAGCTACGTGCACTACCCGCGAAAAGCACGCCTAATGACAGGCATTTCATTGAGTAAACTTTTAGACATTGGAAGAGACCCCTTGCAGTTGAATGCTTTACGCTACCGTTGGCATCGCAAAGTGGGGGCAAGAGACCTGCAAATTGCAAACAGCGCATTTACTGCAGCGCGCTTTGAAGAGCAGTACGATATGAAAATTGACGGCATACTTTATCCCCCGGTAGCCATCGCTTTTAAGCAAAGTGAAAAAATAAGTCATCGCATCGTGAGCTTAGGGCGTTTCTCGCCAAACAAACGTCAATTGGAACAGATCATAATGATGGCGGATCTTCGCGAATACGAACTCTATTTGATTGGTTTCAAAAACGACGTGGATTACTATAACCGATGTGCACAGGCCATTACTGACTTAAAGCTAACGAACGTTCATCTCATTGCAGATGCTTCAGAAGAAGAGCGCAACAGCCTCTTAACCTCTGCAGCCTTTTTTATTCATTCATTGCGCGAAGAGCCCTTTGGTATTACCACCGTACAAGGTATTGGCGCAGGATGTATACCGATCGTCCACAATAGTGGTGGTCAGAAAGAGGTGGTTCCGTTTGAGGAATTGCGGTACGAAAATGAAGATGCCATTCCGGAGCTTGTGCGCGCATTGGAGCAATCGGAACGGATAGAAGAACTTCGTGCCGCGCTGCAGAAGAACATTACTGCCTTCGACAGTGCTTCATTTAGAGACCAATTCAAAAGCTTACTCGAACAAAAACTACCCAAAGCATGAGAAAAGACAAGCTCTTAAAGGAATGGTTTGAATTCAACACGAAGTATTGGAAAGCGCTAAAGCTGCGTGCTAAACTGCACGGGCACTTGAAGGACAGCGAGGTACTTCCAGACGACGTCTTAGCAAATGCTTCCCCGGTTTTTGTGCTTTCTACAGGGAGGGTTGGAACCATGCTGCTCACCCGTCTTTTTGAATTGGAAAAAGGCTTGCATATCGAACATGAAGCATTGCCTGAAATGCTTTATACAGGGAAATTGGCTTATGCAAACCCCAGTAATATTGAGTTTACGAAAGGTGCATTTATGGCCGGGCGCTATGAAGCCATTCGGGATTGCCATCTGCAAAATCTACGTTATGTTGAAACCAACAATAGATTGACCTTTTTTGCACCGGCTATGGCCGCGTTGTTTCCTAATGCTAAGTTTATTCACTTGCTGCGCCATCCAGATAGCTTTGTCTCTTCCGGTATCCAGAGAAATTGGTACACGGGAAAAACCATTACAGATGAAGGACGTATTGCACCTACGACAGATTTGGGAATAGAACGCCAGCAGGATAAAATTGCGTGGTTGTGGAATGCAACAAATGCCTTTATTGATGATTTCAAGGAAGGTGCGGGAAAGGACAGAACCTTAACGGTCCGTTCAGAAGATCTTTTCTCGAATGCGGAAGAAGCGGAGCGTATTTTGAATTGGCTCGACTTTAAGGCAGATAAAGCGAGTATTCAAAAAGTACTGAATACTCCTGTGAATAAGAGTCGCAAGAAAAAGACACCACAGGAATACAACGCGGATTTGACGCCTTTAGTGAAGAAGTACTACGGAAATTAGTCCACTAATAACTCTGGATAGAACACCTCATAGTCTTTGCGATAAATGCGCTGTAATCTGCGGCGTTGATCGTCGGTTAACTCTACTTTTTTAGTTGAGCGGTTGACATTCAGA
>CATAQZ010000031.1 GCA_949487015.1 Flavobacteriales bacterium UBA4585 | reverse complement strand
TGCTTTATTTTCACGCGTATGAAAGTAATGTTAGTTTTTGTTTCTCTATGGTTAGGTGTGTTCTCGCCAACCCCCACAAGTCCTACTAAGGTAAGACATGACTTCTATGTGAGCGTCACGGATTTGAATGTTGATACAAACAAGGGCGTTCTCACGGGTGTGATAAAAACTTTTCCTGACGATTGGGAGCGGGCGATGAATGCACTCCTTCAGGAAAAAGTACAGCGCTATATTTCGTTAGATTCTGCGGCACAATTTGAATTACACGCTAGCTACATAGAGTCGCGACTAAAGATTTCTTTAAATGAAGAATTGCTGCCCATTACTTTTTACACTACTGCGAATGGACCCGATGAACTGTACCTTTTATTTGTTGCAGATTACGGTGAGCGATCTTTAGAAGCGTTGTCGGGAGAGTGGCTTGTGCGCAATGAGTTCTTAGCAGATATCTATCCTACACAAGAAAACATAGTTCTTTTCCATTACGACGGTGATCAGAAAACCAACAGTTGTAGGGAAGGAAACAATTATACGTTGACTTTCGATTTTTAATGTTTTACTTCAACTTAGGCATTCGCCATATAACGGATCTACAGGGCTACGACCACATGTTGTTTTTGCTCGCGCTTACATTGCCCTTAAGTTTTTCATTGTGGAAGCCCACTTTAAAATGGATTACGGCGTTTACAGTGGGGCATAGTATATCGCTTGCCATTTCAGCACTTGACTGGGTTACTTTACCGTCTGCTTGGGTGGAGCTAGCCATCGCACTAACCATCGCACTAACAGTGATGGTTCATTTAATTACTGGATTCAAAGTTCTGTCGCAAGGAATGTGGATAGCGGGACTATTTGGTTTAATACATGGTTTTGGTTTCGGTTCCTATTATACATTCATTGCACAAAGCGAGTCCTTTTGGTGGGCTTGGATACCTTTTAACGCGGGTATTGAGGCCGGGCAAATAGCCGTCGTACTCTGTCTGCTTTTTGTATATTCGATTTTCCAAAAATTTGGTGGCCGTAGCGGTGTGTATCGCTGGTTGCTTTCTGGAGTTGTTTTAACTCTTAGTGTTCAAATGATTTTGAACCGACTTCCAGAAGTTTTTGGCGCTTAACATATCCTACACATGAGAAAATTAGCCCTCAGCCTTTTGGCACTTGCAGCGTTTGCGTTAAATGCGCAAAATGTGAACACCTCAAAGTTCCGTCAATTGGGACAGGAACTTCCCACTCCAAACGTTTATAGAACAGCCTCTGGTGCGCCAGGTCATGAATATTATCAGCAACGTGCGGACTATGATATGTCCATTACTTTGGACGATGAAACCCAACGTATTTATGGGGAAGAGACGATAACGTATACAAACAATAGTCCGGACGAGCTGCGTTATTTGTGGGTCCAATTGGATCAAAACATGCGCGCTCAAAACAGCACAACGCAACAAATTAAAACGGGCGGTATTTTCAATCAGCGCGGTGCTACGCCACAAACGGCGTTTAACCAATTAAAAAACAATCAATTTTACGATTTTGATGGCGGTTTTAAATTGGCTTACGTAAAGACCACTTCCGGCGCCAATTTACCGTACACTGTCAATAACACGATGATGCGAGTTGACCTTCCGACGCCAATACGTCAAGGACAAAAATTCAGCTTTAAGATCAAATGGTGGTTCAATATCAACGACCGTATGGATATCGGAGGCCGTTCTGGTTATGAATATTTCGAAGAGGAAGATAATTACCTCTACACTATTGCTCAGTTCTTTCCGCGCATGGCCGTTTATAACGATGTTGAAGGATGGCAGAACAAACAGTTTTTAGGTCAAGGTGAATTTACATTACCCTTCGGTGACTATAAAGTCGATATCACTGTTCCTTCAGATCACATTGTTGCTTCTACGGGAGAATTGATGAATGCTTCGCGAATATTATCTTCAAAGCAACGTGCTCGTCTCGCAAAAGCTAAGAAAAGCTACGATGATCCAGTAATCATCGTTACTCAAGAGGAGGCTGAAGCTGCTGAAAAAAACAAAGCTACAAGCACCAAAACATGGACATTTGAAGCTGAAAATGTTCGTGATTTTGCCTTTGCAACTTCTCGAAAATTTATTTGGGATGCTCAGGCTGTGGACATCAGCGGCAAAACGACCATGGCAATGAGTTACTACCCAAAAGAGGGGAATCCTTTGTGGGAGCAATACTCTACGCGCGTTGTTGCCCATACACTTAAAGTATATTCTAAGTTTACAATCGACTATCCTTACCACAAGGCCATATCTGTACATACAAAGTGGATAGGAATGGAGTACCCTATGATTTGTTTCAACGGGGGTCGTCCAGAGGCAGACGGTACGTATAGTGAGGGAACGAAATACGGTATGATCGGGGTGATTATTCACGAAGTAGGCCATAATTTCTTTCCGATGATCATTAATTCTGATGAACGTCAATGGACTTGGATGGATGAAGGTCTAAATACCTTTGTACAATACCTCACAGAGCAAGAGTGGGATCACGATTACCCTTCGCGTCGTGGACCTGCGGCTAAAATTGTTCCTTACATGAGTGGCCCTAAAGAGCAGATTGTTCCTATTATGACCAATTCTGAATCCATTCTACAGTTTGGTAACAATGCCTACGGTAAACCAGCTACAGCGCTTAACATTCTACGTGAAACTGTGATGGGTCGTGAATTATTCGATTATGCGTTTAAAGAATACAGCCGTAGATGGGCCTTCAAGCATCCAACTCCAGCAGATCTATTCCGTACTATGGAGGATGCATCTGGTGTAGATTTGGATTGGTTCTGGCGCGGATGGTTCTATACCACTGATCATGTAGATATTGCCATTAAAGATGTACAATGGTACCAGATGTCCACTAAAAATCCAGATGTGGAGAAGCCTTTTGAAGCAGAAAAAGACCGTAGAGCAAATGATCACGTTGGACGCGCTAGAAATGAAGTTATTCGCACGATGGTAGACGAAGTACCTGCAACGCGCGATTTTTATAATAGTTACAACCCGTTTGAAGTATCTGCTGCAGACAGAGAAGCTTACGATCGTTACCGCGCAGGCTTGAGCGAGGAGGAAGCTGCGCTACTGGATGCTGGGTATCATTTCTATGGGGTTACCTTTGAAAATCAAGGTGGACTTCTCATGCCTTTAGTCTTGCGTTTCACATTGGAAGACGGAACAGAAGAAGTCAAACGCATACCTGCTGAGGTTTGGCTTAAGAATGAAGATGAATTCACAAAGTGGTTCAATTTTACGCAGCCGGTAGTCCAGATCACCCTTGATCCATTCTTGGAGATGGCAGATACGGACCGCAGTGATAATTACTGGCCTGCAATGCAAGAGCCTAGTAAGTTTGATGTGTATTCCAGAGGTGCAACCAGTCGTTGGCAACGTAATGGTCGCTCTAATCCCATGCGCGAAGCGCGTGTCAAAGCGGAATAACAGAGCGATTTCAGTTTAGTATTGATAGAAAAGCCCCGAGCATTGCTTGGGGCTTTTTTCTTTAACAAATTATTGGCGCTTCGTGCACACTCAAGCCGGAGTCCTTGACGTTTCAACCTTAATTAAAGGATACACCTATGAAACTTATTCAAAAACCGATGTTTAAAATGCTGGCAGTGGCTTTACTGGCACTACTATTATTAATTCCCGCGGAGTTAATTCAAAATCTTATTCGTGAACGCGAATACACTCAAGAAAACGCAATCAACGAAATGACCAGTGTTTGGGGCGGAGAGCAAATGCTTGTAGGACCGTACCTCACAGTGCCTTTTGATGCTCCATATACAGTTACCAATTCTGACGGAACGGAAGAAATAAGCTATGCTCGAAAATATTTATACGTATTGCCTGAGTATTTAGATGGCGAGGTAGATGTACAGCCGGAAACAAGAAAATTAGGCATCTATGAGGCTATTGTTTATCGAGGTAATGCGAATATGCAAGGTGAATTTAAGCTTCCCGACTGGACTAAAGTGGGTGTAGATCCTAAACATATCCATTGGGATAAGGTCACGCTCAATATTGGGATATCTGATTTAAGAGGTGTAGAAGGCGCTTTCGATTTTAAATGGAACGACACATCCTTGCCTCTGAGTTCCGGGTTGGTAACGAATGATATTTATTGGAGTGGTGTACATAGTTCAGTTGCTATAAACGACGAGGATTTGCTTCAGTTTGAATTTTCTACCAAGCTCCGTGGCAGTCGCCGCTTTTCAGTTGTACCCTTAGGGAAACAGACAACGTTTGCTATGATAAGTCCCTGGGTTGAGCCTAATTTTGAAGGTAGTTTCGCAACTACTAAATACGAGCCTAAAGCAGATGGTTTTTCTGCGCTTTGGGAGGTTAGCCATCTCAATAGAAACTTTCCACAATCATGGATTGGAAAGCAATACACCCCTACGAAGGATTATTTCGGGACGGAATTTGTGAAAACGGTAGACAATTATAGCAAATCGAATCGTGTTGCCAAATACGCCATTTTGATCATTGCACTGACTTTTATGGTGTTCTATTTCTCTGAACTTATCAAGGGCGCAAAGGTCAATGCATTGCAATATGTACTCGTGGGACTGGCTTTAGTATTATTTTACACTTTGCTTTTGTCTTTTTCAGAGCACATCGGTTTTAATGCCGCCTACCTAGTGGCAGCGCTTATGACTGTTCTCATGGAATTCTTCTACGCAAGAAGCGTTTTGAGTAGTACAAAACTTGCCACTTATGTAGCGGCCACGTTGACCCTGTTGTACAGTTTTATCTTTATTCTCATCCAATTAAAAGACTTTGCCTTGCTCGCAGGAAGCTTAGGGTTGTTTGTGATACTTGCCGGAATCATGTTTATTTCAAGGCAGATAAAATGGGAGGAAGAATAACGAAAAAAGCCCCGAGCAACGCTCGGGGCTTTTTTTATAATCGGCAGGGCATTTACTTAGCTCATGACCATATTTAAGTACTGCGTCAATCTTGTTTTCAATGATTTACGCTCTACGATGAAATCCAAGAATCCGTGCTCTAGAAGGAATTCAGAGCGTTGGAATCCTTCAGGTAGATCTTTTCCAATGGTTTCTTTCACGACACGCGGGCCGGCAAATCCAATTAGTGCATTAGGTTCAGCAATGTTAATATCACCAAGCATTGCATAAGAAGCAGTAACACCACCTGTAGTTGGATCTGTCAAGAAGGAGATGTATGGAATCTTTTTATCGTCGAGTAGCGCAATCTTTGCGGAAGTTTTAGCCATCTGCATCAAGGAGAAAGCGGCTTCCATCATACGTGCGCCACCAGATTTAGAAATCATAATAAAAGGCGCACCTGTTTCTAAACTCTTATCCATTGCACGCGCAATTTTCTCTCCTACAACAGAACCCATGGAACCGCCGATGAAATTAAAGTTCATACAGGCTACGACTATAGGTCTTCCGTTCATATCACCATATCCAGTGGTGATGGCATCTTTGAGCCCTGACTTCTTTTGACCCGCCTTAAGTCGATCGACATAGGGCTTAGTATCTTCAAACTTTAACGGATCCTTACTCACCATTTCTGAGTCGAGTTCAGTAAAGATGCCGCCGTCGAAGAGAATTTCGAAATATTCTTTCGCATTAATACGGTCGTGATGCCCGCAATTTCCGCAAGTCCAAAGCTCCGCTGCGTGGTCGTCCACACTAACGATTACCTTACATTTTGGACATTTGTGCCAAAGCCCATCAGGGGTTTCCTTTTTGTCTTTGGTTTCGGTGGTAATACCCACCTCAGTTCTTTTAAACCAACCCATAGTTTTTGTTCCTCTGTGCAGTTTGTAGGGTGCTAAAGTAGCTAAAAAGGGCACTCATCGGTAAGAAGAGTGCCCTTTTGCTTTGAAATTCTATCGATTGCCTTACGAGATGGTAATATCGTCGTTGAGGTAAACGTCTTGTACGGCGCGCAACAACGAAAGACCGTCTTTATATTCTTTCTGGAAAGCCTTACGTCCTAATATAAGACCTTGGCCACCTGCACGCTTATTAACTACTGCGGTTAATACAGCTTCGCTTAAATCATTCGCGTCATTACCCGTTGAAGCACCACCAGAATTGATCACACCAATGCGACCATTGTAGCTGTTCAACACTTGGTAACGCGTTAAATCAATCGGGTTATCTGTAGTCAACTCAGAATACACCTTAGGATGCGTTTTACCGTGACCAGTAGCATTGTAGCCACCATTATTGGTGGGAAGCTTTTGCTTAATGATATCGGCCTGGATTGTAACGCCCAAGTGAATTGCCTGAGACGATAAATCTGCTGAAGTGTGGTAATCCACGCCGTCCACTTTAAAGGCATCATTACGCGTATAACACCACAAGATGGTTGCCATGCCTAGTTCATGCGCACGTTCGAATGCCGCTGCAACTTGCTCAATCATTTCGCGGCTTTGAGGGTGACCAAAGTAAATAGTCGCACCTACAGCACACGCTCCCATGTTCCACGCTTCATCTACAGATCCGTACGGGCTTTGTAAGAATGTATTTGGGTGAGAGAGGTATTCGTTGTGATTGATTTTCACAACAAACGGAATTTTGTGCGCGTACTTACGTGCCACAGTGGCCAATACACCGTAGGTAGAAGCTACCGCATTACATTCCGCGTCAATCGCCATCTTAACGATGTTTTCAGGGTCGAAGAACATAGGGTTCGGTGCAAATGAAGCACCCGCGCTGTGTTCGATTCCCTGGTCAATGGGAAGTATGCTTAAGTATCCAGTGTTGGCCAAACGTCCAGTTCCGTATAGGCGCTGAAGTGAGTTCATTACTTGGATACTGCGGTTAGATTCTGTGAAAGATTCCGTGACAAAGTTGCCAGAAGGTAAAATCGCCAAAGAGTCTTTGGTGATTGCCGTAGAAGTGTGGTTCAACAAAGCATCAGCTTGATCGC
>CATAQZ010000030.1 GCA_949487015.1 Flavobacteriales bacterium UBA4585 | reverse complement strand
GAAACAGGCTTATTGCTTGATGTTCGTACGGACAGAGAGTTTGCCATGGGTCACATTCGTGGTGCAGCGCAAATTGATTTTTACCGTGATGATTTCCGGGAGGAATTGGCCAAATTGGACCCAAATGTGCCCGTCTATGTGTATTGTAGAAGCGGAAATCGTTCTGGGCAAGCCGCAAAGATGATGAAGTCAATGGGTTTCAAAACGGTATACAATCTCGAAGGAGGAATGGGTGCTTGGGCACGCAAACAACCGGTCGAGAAATAACAATAGAACTCCAAACTATGGCAAGTTTTAAAGAAATCGTAGGCAGCTCAAAGCCCACCTTAATTGACTTTTTTGCGGAATGGTGCGGTCCGTGTAAAATGATGGCGCCCATCCTCAAAGAACTTGCTGATGAAATGGGCGATTCAGTAACCATTTTGAAGGTTGATGTGGATAAAAACCAGCAATTGGCCGAAGCCTTACGCATACAAGGCGTACCTACGCTCACCCTCTTTCAGTCTGGAGAAATGATTTGGAGACAAAGCGGTGTATTGCCAGCGTATCAACTCGCCCAGATCATTCGTGATAAAGCATCCATAGAGGCCTAGTGCGGTTTCTAAGCCAAATAGTTTTCAACTTCGCGGCTGTATTGTTGCTTACGTCCTGTGGACTGAGTCTATCCTTACACGAAGAAATCTCAATAGCACCGGATTACACGTCCCTAAACGCATGGGCCAGTCATCCTGAATTCGCGGATTATTCCGACAGCTCATTGGCATTCCAACAGGCAAACCAGTTCGGCGTTCCTGTGTTTTTCGTTTACCCCACCGTTCACTTTCCTGAAAAAGGGGGCAGTTGGAGTGCAAATATTTCAAACCCAGACTACCAAGAAGCAGTAAGCACCCCTATCAAATACCAGGCACCGGCTTTTAATGTCGCTGGGCCTGTTTTTACCCCGTATTACCGTCAAGCGGCTTATCAGGTGTATAATGTTGCCCCGAATCCTACGACAGCACGTGCCTACCGCATTGCGTATGAAGATGTCAAAGCGGCCTTTGACCAATTTTTACTCGAAATCGGACCGGGCACGCCTTTTATCCTAGCGGGGCACAGTCAAGGCACCGATCATCTAGAACATTTGATTAACAGTCACTTAACTCCGGATCAGTTGGACCGATTGGTCGTAGCCTATTTAGTAGGTATGCCAATTGACCAATGCAAAATTGCTATACCTATTTGCGAATCGGAAACACAAACGGGTTGTTTTTGTTCATGGCGCACCTACGCGGAGGGGACAGAAATCACCAATACATTGGACGAAGCATGTATCGGTGTGACCAATCCCATCACTTGGAATACAAGTAAAGTTCCGGCTGAGAAAAGTCAAAACCTAGGAGCGTTAGTCCGCTACAACAAGCCGATTATAAGCGGCATAACGGATGCACGAATTGATCATGGTGTGGTCTATGCGAAACGTCCTCATTTCCCAGGAAGCTGGGTGATTCGAACGAAGAATTACCACAGGGGGGATATCAATCTTTACTTCGCCTCTATTCAGGAGAATGTTCGTCGTCGACTTTTATTGTATCTCCGGGAACATCCAGAGGCAGTTCAATAGGATACCAAGGCACACGAGTTTTGACAACAAAGGCATCCGGATAAAGCGCTTTCCATTCCGCTAAAGCCCTTTGCGCACTGCCTATATCAGGAAACGACCCCACTTGAATCTTAAAGTTAGGTGCGAGGTAGACAAGGCGTACAGCATCATACTTGCCACTTGCGATAATTTCACCTTTTAAGACGTTTGCACCGGAACGGTTTCCGCTAAACAGCTGAATGGTGTAGCCTTCAAAAAATTCACCCTGTTCCTTTGAGATAAAATGCAGATAGGCACTGTCTAAATCACGTGTGATATCCAGTGTATCGCACCGGCTTAATTCCACCACGGTTGCACTCGAAACGAGCGGCAGAGCGTTGATAGCCAATAAGATAATAATAAGCTTACGAAGCATGGTAGTGGGGGTTATATTTTTCAAAAGTACAAGGGCATATACCCTAAAAGTAAAAAAGTGTTTAAACAAGCTCTAATTTAGAACGAATTTAAATTGGAATTTCCCGTGAATTACACCCTTTTTATGGCCTTTGCACATTATTTTTGCGCGACACTGAATAGCTATATATAGGCCTCATATGTACACTACCTCAAAATTCAGAAAATTAAGCACCCTGTTAGCGGTGTTTGTTTTCTTATTCTCTGCTTCATCCTTGCAAGCCTTCGAGGGCGATGCGAAAAATGGGAAGAAGCTCTTTAAATCAAACTGTGCCAGCTGTCATAAGCTTGACAAGAAACTCGTAGGTCCGGCGCTAACCGGAGTGACGGATAAGTATTCTGAAGAGTGGCTGACAAAATGGATTCGCAACAACGCAGAGCTCCGTGCTTCTGGCGATGAAGATGCTATCGCCATTTTTGAAGAGTACAACGGTTCCGTGATGAGCGCATTCCCAACCTTGAGCGATCAGGACATTTTTGACATTTTACAATACACCATAGAAGGCGATGCAAAACCAGTACCTACAGGTGGCGACAATGCTGGCGGAACTACTGTAGTTGTAGAATCTAAGGACTACAGCAAACAGATTACGCTGGGTTTAGGTTTGCTTTTGTTTGTAATGGTCATGCTTTTGACGCGCATGAAAAACACACTTCGCCTTGTTCAAGGTGAAGATCCAGTATCAATTCTCGATGAGGCGGGATGGTTCTGGGGTCGTTTGATCAACAACAAAGGTTTTGTAACTGTTGCAACGATTGTAGTTACCGTTTTATTCCTTAACCAAGCCTATTGGTGGATGAGCGGTATAGGGGTAGAGCAAAACTATCAACCTGAACAGCCTATCGCTTTTTCACATGCGCTACACGCCGGTGAAAATGAAATTGACTGTAATTACTGCCACAGCTCCGCCCGTCATTCTAAGCACTCCGGTATTCCTTCGGCGAACGTTTGTATGAACTGTCACATGTATGTAGATGGCTCTGAAATCACAGACGCCACCGGGAATTTGAAGTACGACGGTGAAGGTTCACCAGAAATCGCGAAAATCTATGCAGCTATTGGCTGGGATAGCGAGAACCGTGAATACATCGAAGATTACGAAGAACAGCCGATTAAATGGGTACGCATCCACAACTTACCGGACCTTGTTTACTTTAACCACAGCCAGCATGTAAATGTAGGCCAGCTAGAGTGTCAAGAATGTCACGGCCCGGTCGAAACCATGGAAGAAATGTACCAGTACTCTGAACTGACTATGGGTTGGTGTATCAACTGTCACCGCGAGACGGAAGTTCAGTTTGAGAAGAACGGTTACTACCAAGACTTCCACGAAGAATTAACAGAGAAGTACCACGGCGAAAAAATCACTGCAGCTAAAATCGGTGGTT
>CATAQZ010000029.1 GCA_949487015.1 Flavobacteriales bacterium UBA4585 | reverse complement strand
TTACTGGCCAGTTCCACTTTCTTCGTTGGCGCGGGCTTTGCGCTCACTTCATCAGAGGCATCACGCTGCAAACCCAGTCGTCTGCCTAAAGTGCGAAACTCCAATTCTTCGAACAAATCTAAAAGTGCCTCTTGATCCCATGGATCTCGAGTAAGTGTTCCTGGATTCAGGTCTACGGGTACTTCAAGTATAATCCGAGCCAGTTTTTTCGAAAGAAGTCCTAATTCTGCATTATCGCGAATTTTCTCTCCAAGTTTTCCTTTGATTTCATCCGCGTGTGCCAATGTTTCTTCCAAAGAACCGTATTGCTTTAAGAGCTTAGATGCGGTCTTTGCGCCAACACCTGGTAGGCCCGGTATATTATCTACAGCGTCCCCCATCATTCCGAGATAGTCAATCACCTGCTCAACGCGATCCAGGTCAAACTTCTCACAAACTTCAGCTTCGCCCCAGATCTCTGGCGGATTGCCACCACGGGCGGGGCGGTACATGAAAATATTCGGCGATACCAATTGGCCAAAATCCTTATCGGGAGTCATCATATAGGTGGTATACCCTTCTTTTTCCGCTTGCTTCGCTAAGGTTCCGATCACATCATCAGCCTCGTATCCCGGAACTCCAATGGCAGGGATTTTAAAAGCCTCCAACAAGCGATGAATATAGGGCACGGCCAGTTTTATTGCTTCCGGCGTGGCATCGCGATTCGCTTTGTATTCAGGAAAAATCTCATGACGTTCCGTCGGCTGTGGCAAATCGAAACATACAGCAATGTGTGTAGGGTTCTCCTTCGATAATAGGTCCAGTAATGCACTGGTAAATCCATAAACAGCACTCGTGTCTATACCTCCAGAGGTTACTCTAGGGTTTTTAGCAAAGGCAAAGTAAGCCCTGAAAATCAGCGCATAAGCATCTAATAAAAACAGTTTTTTCTCTTGATCTGGTGTTTCTTGACCCATGGAATAGATTTTGCGAGTGGCTACGGAAAAATAAGGGAAGTAAGATAGCTACTTCGCGGCAAATACCGAGTTTTGCAATCGAAACAATCCTAATCGCATTGCGTTGTTATTAAGCATCCACACAGATATTATGATCTTCAGAATATTCTTCACCCTCGGGTTCGTGCTCGCCATCGACCTTTACGCGTACCAAGCGTTTAAAACCGTCTTCCGCAGCAGCGCCACACCCTATGTCTATTGGAGTATTACGGTCGCCTATATCATATTCTCCATCGTAATGGCTACTGTAATGACTAGTGGGAAAGTCGACTATAAATACCTAAGTCTTCTTATGGGAGTCTCTGTATTGCTCGCTGTACCTAAACTCATCGCAATCGGACCGCTGCTTATCGAAGATGTAGTCCGATTAGGCCAATTTATTTTCCGTGGTGTAACCACTCAGCCTACGGTCATGCCTGAGCGCAGAGCCTTCATTTCAAAATTGGCGCTTGGACTGGCTGCCATCCCATTCTTAGGTATTATTGATGGGATTTGGAAAGGCCGTTACCGCTATCGCGTCATTTCGCATACCCTAGAATACGAAGACCTGCCCGATGCATTCGACGGCTTTACGATCGCTCAGATATCAGATATCCACAGCGGTTCATTCGACAATACAGAAAAGGTGCAGTACGGCGTCGACATGGTTACAGAACTGGGGGCCGATTGCATTGTATTCACCGGCGACATGGTCAACAACACGGCCAGTGAAGCAGAGCCATGGATCCCTGTTTTCCAACGCTTAAAGGCTAAATCAGGGATTTTTTCCATCCTGGGGAACCACGATTATGGCGATTATTGGCGCTTTCCCTCACCCGAGGCTAAGGTCGCCAACATGGATAGACTAAAAGAAATCCATACCGAAATGGGCATGGATCTTCTACTCAACGACAGCCGCTATTTCGAGAGAAACGGCGAGCGATTATACCTTGCAGGCGTCGAGAATTGGGGATTGCCACCGTTTCCACAATACGGAGATTTAAACACTGCATTAGAGCAAATACCAGAAGATGCGTTCACTGTGCTACTAAGCCACGACCCGTCACATTTTGATGCAGAGGTCAAGCAACACCCCAACAAGATTCACTTGACGCTGAGCGGGCATACGCACGGTATGCAGTTTGGGATTGAAATCCCTGGATGGATCAAATGGTCACCGGTTAAATTCAAATACCCAAAGTGGGCGGGGCTCTACCCTGAACAAGACGGGAGAATATTACACGTAAACCGTGGATTTGGATTTTTAGCCTTTCCAGGACGCGTAGGCATGTGGCCTGAAATCACGCACATTACCTTGAAGAAGAAGGCGGCGGTTTAGAATCGGTCCTTGTAGAGCTTCGACATGAAGTAAATGTGTGGTAAGCTTATGGCGCTAAGGAATACTAAAAAGTAGCTCGACCACGCCAACAGAGAGTTTTTATCGAATCTAAACACCAATAGGAAGAGCAC
>CATAQZ010000028.1 GCA_949487015.1 Flavobacteriales bacterium UBA4585 | reverse complement strand
AGTGAGATACTGCCTAAAACCACTAGTGCAGTTCGTAAGGGCAAGAGTAAGCCAATTATAGCCAGCGCTACAAGAGCAAGTGCAGCACCGATATAGTAACCTGGCATACCTTCACGGTAGAGTACAAGAAGTAGGCTTAAATAAACAAGTGTAGAGCCTAAATCAGGTTGCAGCCCAATAAGAAATCCTGGAATTAAAAATAAGGAAGCAGCAATTAGTCTATGCGACCAGAGTCGCATGTTAGTTCGGGACTTACCTAAATAAAAGGCAAGCATTAAAGCTGTGGCAAACTTTGCAACTTCTGAAGGTTGAAGGCTAAAGGAGCCTAAAGCATACCAGCTCCGTGCACCGCCTATTTTTTTACCTACGAAGAGCACACCAATTAAAAGTATGAGGGTTAAAATGTACCAAAATGGAGCGAAATTGGTCCATAAACGGTAGTTAGATAAAAGGATGCCTAGAATAATAATGAAGCTCCCACCGATGAAAAGTAATTGCTTTCCGTATTCTTGGGAAAGGTTAAACAAAGACGCTGCTTCCTCATTATATACTGCGGAATGAATGCTAAGCCAGCCCCAAAAAACGAGTACTGTGTAGATGATCGCCACAACAGGGTCAATCTTAAGCCGGTTTCTATTTCTTCGGTTTCTAGCCATTAAAAATTTGCTTGATAGGTACTGTCTTCTCCATAAATGGCAACGTGTTGTTGACGGTATTCTTCGTGTAAATCTCCTTCAAACATTCGTGCTTCCAATGCGGGACGTGTAATGGTATCAGTAAGGTACATTTCGGTCATTAAACTTGCAATGGGTGCTGCCCAGCGCGACCCCCAGTAGCCATTTTCAATAATAACTGCCAATGCAATTTTAGGTTGATCCTTTGGCGCAAAACTGACAAAAATACTATGGTCTTGCCCGTGTGGGTTCTGCGCAGTACCGGTTTTACCGCATTGTGTGATATGCGGTATTCGTGAGCCTTTGGCTGTGCCACGTTCAAAAACAGAATACATTCCGTCGATGACAACATCAAAGTGTTTTGGTGCAACAGTCGTGTGACGTGGAGTAATGAATGCCGAATCAATGGGACCGTGGTCCGATTCTTTAATGATGTGAGGGGTATAGTAATAGCCGCGGTTTGCAATGGCCGCAGTCATATTAGCCAATTGGATTGGGGTTGCGACCAATTCTCCTTGCCCAATCCCATTAGAAACGGTAGTAGCTCCTTTCCACGTGGAATAACCTAAAAAACGGTCGTAATAATCCGCATCAGGAATGAGACCTTTCCGTCCAGTTGGTAGATCGTTCCCTAGAAAAGTACCTAAACCGAAGCTTTTAACATGCTCGCTCCATCGGTCCATTCCTTCATGCGCATCGCCGTTCTTATCAATGGTCCTTTGGTAGATTGTACAGAAATAATTATTACAGCTCTCAGATATAGCTTCGTTTAACGCTAAAGTCCCCCCTTTACAATGACAGGCTACGTGTAGCGATCCGAAATGGAACCCGTCATAACAGGTTATGGAAGTTTTAGGAGTAATGACACCTTCTTCCAGTCCCACTAATGCTCCAATGAGTTTAAACGGTGATCCCGGTGGATATTCTGCTAAAATTCCGCGATCGAACAGCGGTTTGTTGATGCTATCATAGTACATGCGCGTATAATTCTTACTGCGCAATCGACCGACTAATTCATTGGGGTCATAGCTCGGCGCGGTGACGAGAGCAAGAATTTCACCGCTTTCTGGCTCTATAGCTACTATAGAGCCGCGTTTTCCTTTCATTAGTGCTTCACCATACCGCTGCAGTTCAAGGTCTAGGCTGCTAACTAGATCTCGTCCAGGAACGGGCATCTCATCGTGCGCACCATCTTTCCAATTACCCAGTCTGCGATTCCTGTGATCCACTGTAAAATAGCGCTTGCCATGTGTTCCTTTCAAAACCGTTTCATAGCTCTTATCAATTCCACTCTTTCCAACCAAATCACCTTGAGAATAAGATGGGTTTGCGCGGATAAAATCAGTATTGACTTCCCCGATAAACCCGACTACATTCGCACCATTCGTATGCGGATAGTTTCTTAGAATCCGTTTTGAAGCGTAGAATCCTGGAAATGCTTTAAGTTCAGATTTAATCTTTGTATAGGTTGATTTCGATAGCATTTTCATGAACATACTACTCCGAAAATAACTGTAGTTTTTTGCCTTCTCTAGTTGCTCTTTGATTACTGCTACTTCAAGATCTAAAAGATGTCCGAGTGCCGCTGTATCTAAATCTTTTATTAAATAAGGGCTCACCATTAAATCGTATGCCGGACTATTCCCTACGAGCAGACGTCCATCTCTATCGTATACATATCCTCTCGGGGCATAAAGCTTTTCGGCTGCCGTAGCGTTGCGCTCAGCCCTTGCGGCATAATCTTCATTGATGACTTGCACCTGAAACAGCCGATACAAGAAGAGTAAGCCGACTAAAGTGAGACCCAAATAAAAAGCACTACTACGCGGCATATTTTTTCGAGAATAAGGCGTGAGT
>CATAQZ010000027.1 GCA_949487015.1 Flavobacteriales bacterium UBA4585 | reverse complement strand
TCCAAGCGCACCTGAAAGTAAGCCGCTAGATGCTGTAGTGTATGCAGACGGGGCTCTGCCCTACCTTCTTCATACGCTCCTATCATGGCGCGTTTTACACCAATTTTAGTAGCCAGTTGCTCCTGTGTGAGCGCCTCCTTCTTGCGAAGGAACTTAAGGTTGTTTTTTACGTAATTCATAAGGCCGTATCTTTAGTACGTCAAGAAAAGTAAGAGAACGTTTTTCATTGACTATGCTAATTTAGTTAGAATTCTAATATTTTCATCATTACTACTGCTAATTTTTTTTGCACGTGGATTTAGAGTATGCTTTAAATGAAATCGATAGCGCCAAAGAATGGCATTACGCACCTCTTGTAGCAGCAGGATTAGAAAATCCCCAAGCACTAGATGCCATTATCGAGCGGGCCTTTAACGGCACTAAGAAAGAGCGAATGCGCGGCTGTTGGATACTGCACCACATCAGTGATAGTAGACCTGAACTTTTTTACAAGAAGGAGCGGGAAATGATTGCCCAATTGGACCAAATGAAGACTGATGCCGAGGCACGATTCATTCTACGCTATTATTCAAAATACCAACTGCCGAGGCACGATGAACGCGAAGGCCAATTGCTCGATTTTAGTTTCGATGCCATTATTGCGCCCAGTCAAGCCGCAGCCCCTAGAGTATATGCAATGAGTATTGTACATAGAATGGTGAAAAAGTACCCGGAACTGGCACCAGAATTGGCACAAAGTATAGAAATGGCTTGCGAACACGGCACACCCGGTATGAAAAGCCGGGGCGGCAAAATTCTGAAAGACCTTATGAAAAAAGACTTACTCTAACGGATAGCCGGCCATGGCATTTCCTGCCAGAAAACCGCCCGTCCAAGCCGCTTGAAAGTTGAACCCACCAGTGATTCCATCAATATCTAGAATTTCGCCAGCAAAATAGAGGTTCGTGCAGACCCGTGAACTGAAGGACTTAAAGTCGACATCGCGAAGATCTACACCACCTGCCGTTACAAATTCATCCTTAAAAGTACTCTTCCCTGAAATTTGAAATACTGCACAACACAACTCGGAAACTAAATGCTTAAGATCTTTTCCGGAGAGATCACCCCAAGTCGCTGTACTCTTTATACCAGCACCCGCTACCATTGACTTCCAAAGACGTAGTGGAATACCATAATGTGCATGGTTTCCGATTCTTTTTTTACCGCTATGCTTCTTTTCTTCATTGAAATCTGCCAGCACCTCCTCTTCATCACGACCGATCCAATTAATCATAATTGGGAAACGGTAGAAACGATCATTAAGCTCTCTCGCTCCCCAAGCACTAAGACGTAAAATCGCTGGCCCAGAAAAACCCCAATGCGTAATAAGTAACGGCCCTGAGGCCTCAAGATCAGAAGCGGCAACTTGAACCGTTGCATTCGGAACACTTATGCCGCTTAACCCTTTAATACGCTCATCTTTACTGTTAAAGGTGAATAAAGAAGGTACTGGAGGTATTATTTTATGCCTTAATTTTTTGAGGTTATCCCAGATAGCTTTGGAAGACCCTGCTCCAATCATTAATTGGTCCGCAACATAAGTCTGTCCATGCGTGGTAAGTACTTCCCATCGCTCATCTTCGCGCTGATTAAAAGACTTTACGCCAGAACTTGTATGTACCTTAATTCCAGTAGCATCCGCAATCTCCTTGAGGCAATCCGCGATGGTCGAAGAAGAATCTGTGACCGGAAATACGCGATTATCGGGTTCGATTTTCAACTCTACCCCGCGATCAGCAAACCACTCCATGGTATCGCCCGGTTGGAATTTGTGAAACGGCCCCAATAATTCTTTCTCACCTCTCGGGTAATGCGTGACCAATTCACGAGGATCAAAACAAGCATTCGTCACATTGCAACGGCCGCCGCCAGAGATTAATACCTTCCCCAAAACGTCTTTTCCTTTTTCAAGAATGACAATATTTGCTTCCGGTTGTGCCTCTGCACATGCTATAGCCGCGAAATATCCCGCAGCACCACCTCCAATAATTATTACCTGTTCTGACACGGTCCAAAATTACGACAAAGTGATGCACAAAAGAGATGTTTAAAAAATAACATTAACGTATATTTGCAAACAAATCTACTGAAAGATGAACTTAAGAGAAGCACTGGAAGAATGCCTTCGCAAACGCCCCTTTATCGAAGAGGCATTAGGAGAAGACCTGATCAATCTCAGCTCTCTTGCCCGATTAATTAAGCACGACATAGAACACCTTACCGGAAAGGAAATCAAAGAAAGTGCAGTGGTCATGGCAATTCGTAGACGAGAGCCACGTCTTCAACTAAAAATGCAGCATAAACTGCAACAGTTCATTGGGACCTTAGGCGACATTATCGTTCGTTCAAATCTAGTAGCCTATACCTATAAGAAAACACCAGCATTGCCCTCAAAACAGGCGAAATTCATCACCCATATCGCGGATCTACCCAGCGGTTTTCACAGCTTCACCGGAGGTATGGAAGAAACCACTGTGGTGGTAAGTGAAGATTATACGCTTGCTCTTGAAAAAGCCATGATCGGTGAAAAATTACTGGATCGAGCCATGGATTTAAGCTCCATCACACTGCGTTTACCCGATAGCAGTTCGGAGGTCATTGGTTTGTATTACTTTTTCTTTAAGCACATCGCCTCTGCAGGTGTTCCCATCAAAGAAATTATATCTACCACTAATGAAGCGACCTTCATCGTGCACAATAAAGACGTGAATGCTGCTTTTGCAACGATAAATACAATCAAAAAGCCGTTGTAGAAAACCTTTAGTTTTTAACACTATTTGCGAATAAAGAGTACGCTTACCAGATTAATTGGACTAATCTTTAAAACCATTATTATGGAAAATCATGTTCAATTAATTGGGAATCTCGGTATGACACCAGAATCCAAACAGATCAACAACACGCTTCGCACCTCCTTCAGCCTAGCAACGAACACCGTATACAAGGACGCTGAAGGCTCTAAAAAGACCATGACCGATTGGCACAATGTGGTTGCCTGGGGTAAACTGGCGCAAACCATGAATGAGTACCTTAAAAAAGGTGATAAAGTGGGTATCGCTGGCAGACTGGTTACTCGAAGCTATGAAGACACAGAAGGACAGAAAAAGTACTTTACTGAAGTCGTGGCTAAGGATCTACTATTACTGAGTAAAAAGCCCACAGACGATTAATCTTGTTATACTCCCCAGCACAGGTGTTGGGGAGTTTATCCTACAATTAATCCATTTTCAAAAACCACTGATCCCAATACAGCTGTTATAGGCTGTCCGATGATTAAAGGAGCAGATAAGGCCATGGCCGTACCTTCAGTCTCTTTCATACGCGGACGTGATGCTAAATCACCTAATTCATCCACCATGTAATACATCCCTTGTGCATGACCGTTTACATAGTAGACTCTCTTTACAGCTATATCCACACGCATTCGCGCGTATAAAACACCTGTAAACACCCATTCTAACAGGCCTTCTTTATTCTGCGGCAATGCATCATAAACCGCTGAGGGCTCATCGTCCGCATGCAACAATGCAATCATGGCATTTAATCCAAATAAACGCGCTTTCATACGATCGAAATCGTTCACACTAACACCGCTCTCAAAAAGCACATTAGGAATGTCTTGTGCCATGAGATAATCCCCTACTGCAGTTGGGTAAAATTCATCACTGTAGCGTCCAATTCCATCTAATGGCACTTGTAATGAACTAAGCGCATTTCCGATACGATTCATTAGAGCCCTACGCAAAGGAGTTAGAGCTCTGGATTCATCAGAAGAAGGAACCAAAAACGATGTGTAAGCTGGCTCGTTATTTACATGGAAAATTGATCGTTGATCGTGCAGATTGAAACACAATTCAGGTGAATTCATTTTTATCCATCCGATGAGCTTTGCACTCTCAATAGTTTGAAAAGCTCTAAAATCTCGATTCATATCGATGGAAAGTCCATTTCTACGTGTGAATCGAACATATGCATCCGGATTAATGACCGGTATAATATGTACAGAAAAATCAGTTAAATCAATTTTCTTTCGCGCATAGAGATCAATAAGGGAAAGTAACATGAATACCCCGGTAGTCTCATTACCATGCATACCCGCCCACATACAAATGCTTCGCGAACCCGAGCCTAACGTGGTATTCAAAATGGGGCGTTCCTCGGAAGAATAGCCGATAATTTCCCAATTAAACGCCGTCAACAGTTCGTTGTATGGCATATACCACTGGTTATCAGACAAATATTTCGAATCGGAGGCTTGGAACATTCCCGTAATTTTAAAGGTGAAGTTAACGCACAAACGCGAATTGCTCATCTATATATCTACGTGCTATGAAAAAATTTACAATCGCTTGTCTAGCGACGCTAATACTCAACTTAGCTTGCACGCCTGAAGAACAAGTGCTCACCATTGGTTTCGGGAGTTGTAATGAACCCAATCAAACCCAACATCTTCTACCTACGCTCAATAACGCGCTAGATAGTTTAGACTATTTCATTTGGCTCGGTGATAACATTTACCTCAAAAATGGGCAATGGAACAGCTATGATAGCACAATGGCACGTTATAATGCCGTTTTCGGGCAGGCAGAATTTCAAGACCTACTGGGTAAAAGCAAACATTTAGCGATATGGGACGATCATGATGCAGGCCCTAACGATTGTGATCTATCAACCTTCACAGGCTTTTCAACTACGATGAGGGCATTTAAGGACTTTTGGAAGCCCGATTATCCGCAACCCAACAAGCAAAGCTATTATGGGCGAAAGTTGCTTGCTGACGGCAAGGTAGACATCTACCTCCTAGACAATCGCAGCTTTAGAACGAATAAGGACTCAACTAATCCCACGGTTTTTGGTGTTGAACAATTGAATTGGTTCCAAAACACACTCAAAAAATCCACAGCCCAAGTCCACATAATTTGTATGGGAGGACAACTATTAAACACAGCACAGGTATTTGAGAATATGAGCAACTACCCTGAGGAACGTGCCTTGTTGCTGCAGTGGCTCTCCGAATCGCCAGGAAAATCTATTGTATTGACCGGGGATCGCCACAGCGGTGAAATAAATGAAACAGTAATTAATGGTAAGTCTATCATTGAAGTATGCGCCTCACCACTCACGGCTAATGCACATCCTCACGATAATGAAAAGAACGACACACGAATACACGAAAAGACCACCGATACACAACATTTTGGAGTGTTACAACTGAAACTATGCGACTCGAACAATGGCCAGATGAAGGCAGGACTCTATGATTCAAATGGAACGGTGTTGTTTTCTCTTCGTGAAACACCCTGATATTTCAATTCAATTTACTCTATTTCAACAATTTAAAGGTGTTTAAGTGAAGTATCACTTTCTATAGAGGTCTTTGCAATTAAGTGAACGTAAGTTCGCGTAAATACAACTGTAACACCTTGTTTCATATGTTTCAATTATATTACATTTGTAACTATGGAGGAAATAGTACAACGTATAAAAGTCTACATGGAATCAGAAGGACACACACCTTCTAGTATGGCAAATGCGCTTGGAATGAACCGACCTACACTCGTACATATTCTTAACGGGAGAAATAAACCTAACCTTCAACTGATTCAAAAACTGTGTGCCTTCGACGATCAGCTAGACCTACGATATATATTAACGGGAGAGCAGTCGAACAAAATCAAAACAGGCCCTCTTGAAGCGATTCCCAATAAACCCGTGAAGGTAAACACACCATCCTCTACCCCTTCAGAGGTGATAAAACAGAAATTGTTGGTATTAAATCCAAATGGAACTTGGGAAACCTATACCAAAGAAGCGTAAGTCAACGTATATTTGTGAAGAATTCACAGAGATATGACACCAAAGAATAAGGTTTTAATTGGACTCGTAATCGCAGCGCTCATTTCGCGTATTGCACCGCATTATCCTAATTTTACAGCTATGGGGGCGCTTGCATTCATGGGCGCCAATCAGAATAAGAGTCTTTTTAAGATTATTGCGTTGACTTTTGGAGTACTAATGGTGAGCGACCTATTCATCAATAATTTCATCTATCCTTCTGGATCGTTCGTATTGATGTACAAGGGCTCTTTATTTACGTATGCTGGTTTTATACTTTACGCTGTAGCCGGTCGATTTGCGAAAACAGGTGCTAAGGGGATCATCGCGCTTGTTGCTGGATCCATCGGATTTTTCTTGCTCAGCAATCTAGGAGTCTTTTTGAGCGAATTCAGTCTTTTCCCTAGAACAATAACAGGGTTAGTAGCCACCTACGCGGCTGGCTTACCCTTCTATGCACCAGAATTGATCTCCACAGCATTGTTTAGCGCTATTGCTTATGCTGCAGAGATCAAATTAGTAGCTACCGCTAAAGCCTAATAAATAATTTGTCTTGGAATAACTCCTGCCGGGATGGTTTCGATAAGACTACCCGTTGTGGAGTACGTTCGTACCTCTCCGCTACTTGCGTAGTCTTTAGCGTCAAAGAAATATAGATTTCCATTGTGGAAATTTAAATTGTAACCTCCAGGCAAGGTCAATGTTGATGTTGGCCAATTTTGACCAGGGGTCCATTTTACAATAGCGCCATCATAAGACGCATTTAAAAAATATGCGTCCGTTCCATCTGAAGAAAAGCCAATTGCATGCTTACTAGTATTGCTCGGTGCGGCAATTTCAGTAGCACCGTTAGAATAGCCCTCGTACTTCCAGATGCTTGCTGGTGTATCACCACCTATACCGAAGTTCTCGTCTCCGCTGCATAAAACAAAGAGATCATTTCCAATAACAGCAAATGAGTTCGGTACATCCCCAATGGCATGATGCTTAACATCAAACGTCCCCAAATCAATTTCTGCTAATGTCCATGGCCCTTCATAGGTACCGACTCCAGCAAATAGTTTATTATTAAAAATGGTCAATTGCTCTGTGTAATGTCCCATATCTATACTATCGACTAAACTTCCATTCGTTTTATCCAACACATAGATAGAAGAATCCTTCCAGTTTGACACGAATAATCGACTACCGTCTGAAGCTAAATAGCGGGGTTGTTCAATCGTAGAAGACCAACTGTGCTTTAGGGTATTTCGATTAATCCCATGAATAGTATTACTATTGTTCATGGCGATATAAAGCATAGAATCCGATTCGATCATATGCTGAGCAACATTGCCTAATGGGAATCCATTTTCTACAGAAAAAGCATTCTGAATAAGGGTGTCTTCGCTGTACGCAGTGATTGAGCCCGATCCTGAGCCAAAGGGACCTTCATTTAAAATCAAATGTAAGTCAGTATAGACCCCTGAAGCGCCAGATGGTGTTTCTGCTGGAGTACAACTTATAGCAAAGCTTGCAGAAGCAGCTACTATTACCAATAGAGATATTTTTTTCATCGTTTTGAATTGAGTTTTAAATTTATATTGATGGACCGCCCAGGCATTGGGAAGTACTGATAATATTGTCTTTCATTGTTAAATACATTATCAACTTGAAGCAACAAATTCCAACGATTATTTGCCCCAGATAAAGTATAAGCTAATGCACACCAATACTGTGCCGAAATCTCTCCTACTGCACTATTATCCCGAAGTGTATGACGTAAACCTGTGTAAAAGCCTCTCAGCTGAAGCGTGCCTTTTATCAGCTTAAATTCAGAGGTGAACACCGCTTGAAGATCAGGTCGATATATAAGCGATTTACCTACAATCGCTGGATCATTATTCATCGTCGCAAGGATCCTGGAATATTGATGAGTAAGGTTCAGATTCGCATTAAATTTTGCCCAATTCCTCGCTAGGATCATTGTTGTAGAACTTGTATAAACGGAATAATAATTTTGTGGAGACCAGTTTCCTGATGTTCCAGGGGCCCACTGTATCATTTTATCATAATACAATTGATCCGTACTTAGGTTCAACCTGAAATCGCCTTTTCGACGCAGTGAATACTTCATACCGTACGAACGTTCAGCATCAAGATCAGGATTGCCTCCAGGATTCCAATACAATTCATTGAGCGTCGGTAAACGGTAATAAGTTCCTAGAGCGAACTGATTTTGAAAATTGCCCGAAGAAGCCGTTCGAGCATAATGCGCACCAAAATACGCGTTGTTTTGATAACCGGCACCTTTCAATACCACTCTATCCTTCTTTGACAGACTATAGTTGTATAAAACATGTGGCAAGAAGGAAAGAGCATTACGGTTAGATCCATCAGCACCAAAGTAATTTGCTGTAACAAATAACTCTTGATGCTTCGATCGGTACGAATACTGCAAAGTAGCTTGCGAATATGTATTTGTATCCTGTATGATCCAGGGTGAATTCGTATCTGTATAAGCTTGCCATTCTTTACTGAGGTAGACTTGCCATTGATTCGACCGATTTCTAAGTGCATATTTAAAACGCAACACTTCATCTTCGAGGTGGTTAATGTACTCAGGTGTCAACACTGAGCCACTATTGTCCTTCTCGCTCAGGGTATACCAAAGAGTAGATTGCCAATTCCATTTCGACAACTTACCCTCGAACGACTGCAGATAGGTCAAGTCATTGTAGCTATTTCCGCTAAGCACACCGCTTAAATTGCCTATGGTATACGGATAGTTGTTCGTTCCCGCGATACTTCTTAAAGAACTTTGGTACCGGACCGTTCCTATGTTCCCCCAAGAATGGCCGAAAAAGCCCCGATCACCAATGCTCGATGCTGAAAAAAGAGTACTCGTACCGCGACCTTTGGGAATCCTAGCGGTTAAATTTAATGCTCCTACTGAACCCATTGGCGCAATCGCACCGCCATTAATACCATCATACAATGCCGAACTACTCAACATTGAGGCCGGAATCAAACTAAGGTCGAGTACACCCGAAGCCATACTACTAATGTCTATGCCGTCCCATAAAACACGGCTCTGTTCCGATGATGCACCTCCAAAAGATGATGTGACCACACTACCGGGAGAATACTGCTTTAAAATAAAACGACTGTCTTTTGTCAGATAAGTGGATGCACTGCTAAGTTCAGCTACCAATGAGTCTGCCTGTGTTTTAATTTCTTTTAAACGGAGATTTTTACTCAAGATATTCGCCGTCCATAGCGTATCAACCTGGCTATAGAGCAGCACAGGCGTCAGTAGTAGTAAAACTGAAACGATCAGGTTCTTCATTACGCACCAGTGCTTGCCCCAGAGCACCATTTAAGGTTAGTGTAGGCCAAGTATTCTGGCTTCCCACTCCACTACCCACCTTCCCGCAATTGCAGTGGTTTTTGAATAGCTTCATCACGAGTTACAGCTTCTGGCAAAGCCCCGGACTTCAACCGAGTTCCTTTTTAAGTATGCGTTCCCGCATACAGCCTACCCTGCAAAGATAACTAAGAATAGCGCCCTAAAACCTCTACTGCACTATTATATGCACTTTCTATGTATAATGGATCCAACGTGTGCGCTATGTTGGCATGTGTCAGCGCACTCAAAACTTTTTCCGTCGGCATGTTACCAATCAATTGGTCAGAAGCAAAAGGACAACCTCCGAAACCTTTTAAGGCCGTATCGATACGCTCACACCCTGCACTAAGGGCTGCTAAAGCTTTTTCACCAGCTGTATCGTAGGTACTGTGCATATGGGCGCCCCATGGAACTGTGCTGTGCTTCTTCATTAGCGTACATAAATGAATCACCTTATCCGTACTGCCTTGACCTGTAGTATCACTCAGCGAAATAATGTCTGCTCCACATATTAAGGCTTCTTCGAGGCGCTCTAAAACCAGATCGGTGTGATAATCCTCGCCGTAGGGATTCCCAAAAGCCATACTTAGGTAAACAACCAATTCAACATTAGACTTCAACGCCAATTCTTTAACACGCTTGAGATCTTCAATAGCATTTTGTATTGTCTTCCTGCTATTGCGCTCTTGAAAAATTTCGCTGACACTGAATGGATAACCCCAGGAATCAATATGACTGAATTCAGCTGCCCGACCGGCTCCTCCCTCACTAGCAACAATACTTAAGAGCTTTGTCTGCGATTTTTCCCGAGATTCTTCCAAGGCCGAAAATAGTTCATGTGCATCAGCCATTTGTGGCATTGCTCGAGGGCTGACAAAACTGCCAGCATCTATGGTATGGAAACCACAATGCATTAAGGTTTTAAGGTGTTTGATTTTTTCCGAGGTAGGAATAAAATCATGAAATCCTTGCCAAGCGTCTCGAGGACATTCAACGATTGAGATAGTGGTCATTAGAGTGGGTTAGATGGGTTCCGCCTCTAATTTACAAATTGCGGAGCATACGGCGGACCATTGCTGGACCTTCATACAAGAAACCCGACCATACTTGTACTAAATCTGCACCTGCATTTAACTTTTCGCGCGCATCATCACCCGTAAACACGCCGCCAACCGCGATAATGGCGATGTTATCATCTAATTTCTCCCGCAAATACTTGACTACTTCCGTACTCCTTGCTTTTAGAACTTTACCGCTCAGACCACCTGCTCCCATGGCCTCTACTTTTTGCGCGGACGTCTTTAATCCCGACCTAGCTACCGTTGTATTCGTAGCTACGATACCGTCTAACTTTAAGGAGTTTATAATAGAAATGATGTCGTCTAATTGACCTTCTGTTAAATCTGGTGCTATCTTCAGCATCAGAGGCTTACGACCTAGCTTATCATTCAAAGCTTTAACTTCACTAAGCAATGCCATTAAGGGCGCCTTCTCCTGTAATTCACGTAAATTAGGGGTGTTTGGGGAACTAACATTAACCACAAAATAATCCACAACTCCGTGCAAAGCTTCGACCCCTTTCAGGTAATCTGAAATTGCTTCTTTATTAGGTGTCACTTTGTTTTTTCCTATGTTACCGCCTATGATGATATCGGTTTTCTTTTTGGCTAAGCGCAAAACCGCTTCATCTAGGCCACCGTTATTAAACCCCATTCTATTGATCACAGATTCATCTTCGACTAGACGAAATAAACGTGGTTTTGGATTCCCTGCTTGAGGTTTTGGGGTTAGTGTGCCGATTTCTATGAAGCCAAAGCCAAAAGCACTAAGCTCATTGTAGAGCTTAGCATCCTTATCGAATCCCGCCGCTAAACCTACAGGATTCTTAAACTGTAATCCCATCACTTCTTTCTCATGCCCTTGTATTGAGCCGAAAAAAGCGTTTACTAGATTACTTATCCCTGGAATCTTAAAGGCAATCTTCAACGTTTTAAACGTGAAATGATGTGCTTGTTCTGCATTAAGCTTAAAAAGTATGGGACGAATGATGGATTTGTACATCTATAGATTCTTTAGTCGTGCCAAATCGCGCTTTGCATCTTTTTCTTTGAGCGACTGGCGTTTGTCGTAATTTTTCTTTCCACGAGCTACAGCAATATTCATCTTTATCCAGCCTTTTTCACTGAGAAAAACTTTCGTTGGAATCACTGTAATACCCGCATCTTTTGTGGCTTTAAGTATTTTATCTAATTCTCGTTTTGACAGAAGTAATTTACGTTCTCGAAGCGGTTCGTGATTGAAGATATTCCCGTGTGACCATTCGGATATGGTCATGTTTTTGATAAACAATTCTTCACCTGCGAAATAACAATAGGCCTCTGCTATCGAAGCTTTACCCATACGAATGGATTTTACCTCAGTTCCTTTCAACTGCATCCCTGCAGTAAAAGTCTCGAGCCATTCGTAGTCAAATTTCGCCTTGCGATTTTTTATTTCTACCGTTTTCACAAGACAAAGGTACGCTACTCGCGGTCTTTGAGCATAGGTACGAAAGCTGCATCTCCTAACACCTTTTGAACAAAGCTTCCATCAGGCTGCTTCGTTATTTTAACCATTTTCTGGGTACCCTCTCCAACTGGAATGATCATCACTCCGCCTTGAATAAGCTGGGCAAGAAGTGCCTTCGGTACAAAAGGTGCCCCGCAGGTGACTATTATTCTATCAAATGGCGCAAACATTGGCATTCCTTTAAATCCATCCCCGAACTTTAACTCAGCGCGATAGCCTAGGGTAGAGAGCATGTTTTTCGCAAAGTCAAAGAGTGCTTTTTGACGTTCAATGCTAAATAGTTTCACACCAAGTTGACACAAAACTGCCGCTTGATAGCCACTACCAGTTCCAATCTCTAATACCTTCATACCTGGCACCAGCTCTAATAATTCAGATTGCCATGCTACAGTGGAGGGATGTGATATTGTTTGGTCAGCGGCTATGGGAAATGCTTTGTCTTGATAGGCGTGCTGATGAAAGCTACTTTCAAGAAAGAGGTGTCTCGGAATTTTATTCATCGCCTCAAGCACGGTATCTCCAGCCAAACCCTTAGCTTTTAATTCTGTACACATAATGGCACGCTGGCCTTGGTAATATGGGCTATCCTCTTTTTGCATGAAATGAAAGTACATCGGGAAGAGGTGGTGTGGTCTGCGGAAGTACGCTTCTTTTTAACAATTTGAAAGACTAGGATGACTACATTTGTCTTCATGTTCAGGAAAACCGTTTTAATAGTATTGTTCGGAAGTATTTTTCTACTCTACTCTTGTCAAGATGAATCTGCTCCCGCTGTAGCTTATTTAGAGGTTACAGATCTTCTTGTTGCTTCGAAGACAGGTGAAGGAACGTCATCTGCAAAATTGAACACCATTTGGGTTGAACAGAATGGACAACAAATTGGTGCGTTCTCCCCTCCGTGTCGCATTCCAGTGTACGCTGGAGAGGATCAACTACTCCGATTTATTCCGGGTATTGCTCTAAACGGTGTTTATTCTCAAAGGAACCAATATGAGATGCTCTCCCCGATTGAAAAGAATTGGGATTTAAATGAAGGTTCTACGAAAGTTCTTTCGCCTCAATTTTTGACTTTTGAATACAACCCCATATACGATTTAATAGTTGTCGAAGATTTTGACGGTATAGGCCTAAACTACAATAAAACTGTTCAAAGTGATACGAATTTGCTCATCACTTCAGATACGAGCGAAGTTTTCCATTACCCTGGTGAAACGCCTAATAAAAGTGGAAAATTTGTACTGCCGCCAGTTACCTTAGGTGAATTCAAAACGCTTCAAGCCTTCGAACTACCAAAATATGGGGCGAACGTCTGGCTCGAGGTAAACTATAAAACAGATGTAGCTTTAACCTTTGGTGTAACGGCTAATGAAATCCTCCAAAGTGCTAAGACCCCTGTGGTGACGCTATTTCCTAATGAAGAATGGAATAAAGTATACATCAACCTCGTTACAGAAGTGAGTGGATACCCTAATGCCATAGATTATAATTTATTTTTTGGAAGTGTCAATACTACTGACGATACCGCCACAGTATTGATCGACAACATAAAACTATTGTATTGAGTACCGCAAAAAAGTTAGAACGCAAGCTGCTCATTCGTTATATCGTATCGGATCTTATTGCCGGCACGGGCGCTTATACCGCGCTACATTTAGTGCGTAAACTTTATGTAGAACCTGGGCGATTCGGCACATCAGTTCCATTAAAATTTGATCAAACATTTGTTCTAGCGGCCGCTGCAACGACCACCTTGTTTATCGGCATAAGTGCGCTAAGCGGTATTTATCGTAATCTCACCCGTAAAAGTCGATTGGCAGAGGCGTTCCATACTTTTGGAGGTACCATTATCACTGCCGTACTACTATTCTTTTTAGTCTTTTTAGACGACTACATCAAAGAGTATAGCGACTATTATATGACGTTGGGCACCTACACTGGAAGCCTTGTCGTACTCAGCGGAGTATTTAGGTTTACACAAAGTTCCGTCGTTAGACGTAAAATTGACAAAGGACTTCTTAAGTTCCCTACCGTATTAGTGGGAGGAGGAAAAGATGCAGCCGACCTCCTAGATGCCTTCGAAAAGGACCGTAGTAAAGGATATTCATTTTTGGGGTTTTTAAACACTTCGAGTGATATCCCTGATGCACGCATGAATGCCGTACCGTATTTAGGCGACATCAATCAATTAGCCGATATCATAAACGACAATACTGTTGAAGATGTAATTATCGCACTACCGAGTGGCAATTCTGAACGAATTGCAACTTTGGTAAGCTCTATAGAAGATAAGGACGTTCGCATACACGTGCTCCCTAATCTATTCAGTATTCTTTCCGGGCAGGTAAAAATGGAAAGTTTAGGACGATCACTTATCGAAGTAAAGCGTGAGTTGGTCAAACCCCACGTCGCATTCATTAAAAGATTATTTGATATCGTAGTCGCTTCTATACTCATCTTAGTTGCTGCACCGTTTATCTTGTTTTCTATTGCTATGATAGCTGTAGGATCACCAGGTCCATTTTTTTATACCCAAGAACGACTGGGCAAAAACGGCAAAACCTTTAAAATTATAAAACTGCGCAGTATGTATCAGGATGCGGAAGCACAGGGTCCACAACTCAGTAGCGAGGAAGATCCGCGCATCACTCCTTGGGGTAGAACCATGCGAAAGTTTCGCCTAGATGAATTGCCGCAGTTTCTGAATGTCTTAAAAGGCGATATGGCCATTGTGGGACCAAGACCCGAGCGCAAATTTTTCTTTGATCAGATCATTTCAAAAGCACCTCAATACAGGTATTTACTGAAGGTGAAGCCCGGGATAACATCATGGGGCATGGTGAAATTTGGCTACGCTGAAAATGTGGAGGAAATGATTGAACGCGCTCGATATGACTTGATCTATACAGAAAATATAACGTTGGTAAACGATATCAAAATCCTGTTCTATACCTTAGTCACTGTCTTGCAAGGTCGAGGCAAATAAAGAACCACAAATCACCCTACATGAAAAACATTACCGTAATTGGTGCAGGAACTATGGGCAATGGGATTGCTCACGTCTTCGTACAGAGTGGCTTTAGCGTCCATCTCTTCGATATTAACGAATCAGCTTTGGAGCGAGCAATAGGTACTATCACAAAGAATATGGACCGTCAAATCGCAAAAGAAAAATTGACGGAATCGGATAAGGGATCGGCTTTATCACTTCTAACAACTGGAACAAACCTTGCTGTAGCCGTTGCCAATGCAGATCTAGTGGTTGAAGCAGCCACAGAAAATACTGCGATCAAATTTCAACTCTTTAAAGATATTGATACACATGCCCCGGGGCATTGCATTTTAGCTTCAAATACCTCGTCCATTAGCATAACTAAAATCGCCGCGCAAACAACGCGTCCAGATAAAGTGATTGGGATGCACTTCATGAATCCCGTTCCCGTTATGCGTCTGGTAGAGATCATTCGCGGATATAGTACCTCTGATGAAGTCTGTGATGCTGTCATCGAAATGAGCAAAGCGCTAGGTAAAACTCCAGTAGCTTGTAATGACTACCCAGGGTTTGTTGCAAATAGAATCCTTATGCCTATGATTAACGAAGCCATCATATCTTTACATGAAGGTGTTGCTGATGTGCAGGCAATTGACTCTATTATGAAGCTAGGAATGGCGCATCCTATGGGTCCTCTTCAACTGGCCGATTTCATCGGACTCGATGTCTGCCTCTCCATTCTTAATGTACTTCACGATGGTTTGGGAAATCCTAAATATGCCCCCTGTCCCCTTTTAGTGAACATGGTTACCGCTGGAAAATTAGGAGTTAAATCGAAAGAAGGCTTTTACGATTACTCTGCCGGAATAAAAGAAGCTACAGTTAGTTCACAATTCAAATAATCATACTATGAAATTACGCTTACTCCTTGCGGGAGCACTACTAAGTTCTCAGGCTATTGCACAAGTCGATCTCATTAATAAAGTAAAAGATAATGGCGCTGACGCACCCTTAGGATACGAATGGGAAACCATCGTAGACATAGAAGCAACACCTGTTAAAAATCAAGGTGCCTCTGGCACATGTTGGTCCTACGCAACGACTTCATTCGTTGAAAGCGAAATGATGCGTATGGGTAAAACGCCAGTAGATCTCTCAGAAATGTACACTGTTCGTAAGGTATATCAGGACAAAGGCGAGAAATACATCCGTCTTCATGGGTACCTAAATTTTGCTCAAGGTGGCGCCCTACCCGATGTACTTTATGTCATTAAAAAATACGGCGCCGTCCCACAGGAAGTTTACAACGGTCTAAACTATGGCACTGAAATAAACCGCCACGGCGAGATGGAAGGTGCTTTAAAAGGCATTCTGGATGCTGTGAAGGGCAATAAGAATGGTAAATTATCCACGTCATGGAGAAAAGCATTTGATGCGACATTGGATGCTTATTTAGGCGAAGAGCCCGCTCAATTCGGCTACAATGGTAAGACCTACACGCCAAGAAGTTTCGCTGATGAAGTTATTGGTATCGATCCTGACGACTACGTTCAACTTACCTCTTGGACACACCACCCGTTCTACGAGGCTTGCCAAATTCAGGTACCGGATAACTGGACATGGGGTACTTCTTACAACCTTCCTATCGACGAGATGATGGAAGCTCTTAATGCATCGCTAGAAGCAGGGTTTCCAGTCGCATGGGCCTGTGATGTAAGCGACAAAGGATTTTCGATTAAAAATGGTATTGCTGTAATGCCGAACCAAAGTTGGAGCGAAATGAGCACAGAAGAAGCGCAAGCTATATACGCTGGGCCACACGGTGAAGCCATTATTGACCAGGATGCGCGTCAAGAACAATACGACAATTACCTTACACAGGATGACCATGGTATGGTGATACAAGGAATGGTAAAAGATCAGGAAGGAAATATTTTCTACATCGTTAAAAACTCTTGGGGCGATATTCCCAACGATTTTCGTCCTGGGTACCTCTATGCTTCAGAGAGCTATGTGCGCTTAAAGACTATAAGTATTATGATGCATAGCGATTCACTAGAAAAGTCTTTAAAAAAGAAATTGAGACTATAATCTAATCTATTAAATCCTTAAAAAAGCCGCTCACCTTATGGATGGGCGGCTTTTTTTTATAGCTAGAAACGCACGGTTTACTAAAAGCGCTAGGACTATGCCTAATACAGCACCAGCCATGACATCTGGTATCCAATGCGCCATTAAATAAACACGAGAAATCCCCACTCCTATTACGGCTACAGCAGCTAAAATTTGAACAGATATCTTCTTAAAATGAAGTGCAAGCAACGTGAAAAATACGAACGCCGTAGTCGTATGTCCGCTCGGAAAAGCGAATTGCAAGGGTACTTCGAGACCTTCTGGCAATAAGGTCTCAGACCATTTGATCACGGCCATCGGTCGAGGTGAAGGTGCAAATACCAAACGTTTCAACGATTGGACTACAATACTTGATACGATCCCTGCCGATAGAAATTCAATGGCTATTAGATAACGCTTTTGTAGGGCTACAGCAATAATTACAACAGCAAATAAATGGGCCTCACCCCAACTAGTAATAACTCCCATCCACCAATACCCCGCCGGACTATACCACGCATGATGCAAGGCGAGCTGAGCAGCAACTTTGTTTGGATAAAAGGATAAAAAAAGCCCGCAGAACATGATGAATAGAACTGCGGGTATACTATAAAACGGGATGTGCTTCATTAGGCACCTATAATGTGCTGTAATTCATGAATCTGGCTCTCCCAGAGCTGTTTTGCTTCCGCCACTTCATCGGAATCAGCAAAGTCTGTTACGATGATCGAAGTATCGTTCGTTAATGCATCTACTTCGATTCTAAATTCAAAGTATGAGTCCAGACCATCCTCTTCGTCACTCAGCCAACGGAAACGAACCATTTTGTCCATTTGTTTTTTCAAAAGTCGCGCTTGCTCTTCTGAGCCGTCCCAGAAAAAGGTAAAGAGTTCTGTTCTTGAGTTAACATCATCACAAAACCACTCACTCAGTCCTGATGGTGTACTCAAAAACGGGAACAGCATCTTTGGGGAAGCGCGAAGTGGAATTTCTAACTCAAATTTTATTTTATCCATGCGTTGTAATTATCTAATCCATGCAATATAACAAGTCAAACGAAATAAGCAACACTTTATGCAAAAACCCTCGAAAAAACTGTAGTTATGACATATTCTTTATATTCATGATGCTAAATTTTGACTTCCATGCAGCCTACCGCTTCTGTCTTTCGTCAACCCATAATTTGGGTGGCAGCGCTTGGATATTTTGTTGATATCTATGACTTATTACTTTTCAGTATTATTCGCATTCCTTCATTAACCGATCTAGGTGTAGCCGATCTAAGTGATGTAGGTATGCTTATCTTAAATACCCAGATGTTCGGTCTACTAATCGGCGGAATCTTATGGGGGGTGTTAGGAGATAAATTAGGCCGCACGAAAGTGTTATTCTATTCGATCGCACTCTACTCTTTGGGTAATATTGCGAATGGTTTCGTTACTAACGGTACGCAATACGCATGGATCCGATTCTTTGCCGGAATCGGTCTTGCTGGAGAATTAGGGGCGGGTATAACGTTAGTCTCGGAGTTACTACCAAAAGAGAAGCGTGGTATCGGGACATCACTGGTTGCAGGCGTGGGTCTGACAGGTGCTGTTCTTGCGTTTTTTATTGCTCAGTGGTTCGATTGGCGAACGTGTTATTTCATCGGCGGAGGTTTGGGATTATTACTTCTTTTTGTTCGATTGAGCGTTTTCGAAAGTGGCTTATATAAAACCTTAGCTTCTAACTCTAAAGTATCAAAAGGAAATTTTTTACTGTTATTCGCGACTAAAGAGCGCTTCATGCGCTACTTGAGAAGCATTTTGATCGGTCTCCCCACATGGTTTGTAGTGGGGATTCTAATCTCTTTTTCCCCTGAATTTGCGCGCCAACTAGGCATAGTTGAGTCCATCGATCCAGGCATTGGTATAATGGTTAGTTACAGTGCTATAGCAGTTGGAGATGTAGCCATAGGGCTATTATCTCAAAGACTAAAATCGCGTAAGCAGGCAATGCACGTATTTTATAT
>CATAQZ010000026.1 GCA_949487015.1 Flavobacteriales bacterium UBA4585 | reverse complement strand
TGTCATCTCGTTTTGCTTACTACTTGGTTTTTATATCGCAAGTCAATGCTTTTTATTTCTTCAAGTTCCTGCGCCGGTTTAGCGGCATAGAAGGCGCTCAGCTTTCGCAGGTCACCAGCTAATTCATTGCCGATATTTGCTGTGATGTAGTGCGCATATCCTTGAGGAATTAGCACTACATGCGACGCGTTTACCTCCATCTGTGCTAGGCCGTCAAAAGTGAATGCAGGGCTGGCAATCACTTCGTCTAATAGCAGACCGGCTTTAGCGGCATTTGCACTGTCTTTCAACCCTGTAATAATGGGCAAGTCCAGTGGTGTTTGTCTCGGTGCTGGTAAAAGCTCATGCGCTTCTGTAAGCAAAAACGATTCATCGTTCATGAAGACTTTTGCCTTCGCTTGCTTTGAAACGATGTTTACGACCAAAGACTGATTTAAATTCCAATATACTTGCGCATCGGCCACGTACGGCAGGGCTTCCAAAGAGGTTTCTAACAAAAATGCAGGGGTGTTCAGTGCGCTAGAATCGGACTGTGCACTTAAAAATGCATCGACCAGTGGCAACACTTCGGAGCGAACTACAAGCGCCTGATTATCAGGATACTGAAATTCTATTTCGATTGTATCAAAGGTTGTGTCGTTCCAGTGCTGAATGCTTAGCACAGCGCTGAAAATCAGTCCCGTACCGAAGATGATACTTAAAGCGGTATATAAAAGTCGTTTCTTTTTCATCGCAAAACAGCTTTTACTTGGGGTACGGTATGGCCAATATCGCCGGCCCCCACAATAAGAACTACATCACATCGTGAGTGGGCCACTAGTTCTGGGAGCGCGGCTGCCGTGCACGTTAGCGCACTAGGAATTTTCTCGGCGAGGGCTTCGGAATTTATGCCTTCAATAGGCTGTTCACGTGCAGCGTAAATGGGCAGAAGAATGCACCGATGTACGCGTTTGAGCTGTGATACAAATCCGTCAAAGAAATCAGCCGTACGACTGTATAAATGAGGTTGAAAGCACAGCAGTATGTTCTTTTTAGGGTACATTTCATCTAGGCTATCGATCAGTGCTTTGAGCTCTGTTGGGTGGTGGGCATAGTCTTCGATGAGCGTTGTATTACCTTTTAAATGGTATTCAAATCTGCGTTTTATTCCTTCAAAGGTTGGAAGGGCTGCTGCGATCTGTTCTAAAGAAACTCCAGCATGATGCGCAAGTGCAGCAGCAAGGACTGCATTGTAGACGTTGTGTTTTCCAGGCATGAAGAGCTTCGTCTCAAACTTGTCATTACCTAGGTGAAGGGTAAACGCATAGGCACCTTCATGGGCGCGGATATCCGTGGCAAAGGTGTGGTTACCGGCACTGCCAACAGCCGTAGTCTCTTTTAATGTGGTTCCTGAAAAAGTCGGTCCCTCAACTTGTTGTATAAAGGCATCGAAGGTGTTGATTAAATCAGTTTCGTCGTCGTAAATATCAAGATGATCCGCATCGGCCGTTGTTATTGCCGCAGCCTTAGGATGAAGGTGAAGGAAGGATCTGTCAAATTCATCAGCCTCTACAATCATCCACGGACCATTGCCTAACCTGTAGTTGGTCCCGGATGCGCTTAAGATGCCACCAATAAAGGCGGTAGGATCTAATCCGGCTGACGTCAGAAGGTGCGTGAGCATTGCGCTCGTACTGGTTTTTCCATGAGTTCCAGCTACAGCAAGCGTTTTGTATCCCTTAGTGAGTTGGCCTAATGCCGCCGCACGTTTGATGGGTTCATAGGTCTCAAAAAACAAGCGCCATGGATGTGTCGATGCAATTGCAGGAGTATAAATAACCGTAGTTTCTGCTTCGGACCAGCCCGGATACGCAGATACATCTTCCGTGTAGCAAAGCAGTGCGCCTTCCTTTTCCAATGCTTCCGTCAGCTCCGTTTTGGTCCGGTCAAAACCGAAAACGGGAATGTTTTGATGCAGAAAATGACGCGCTAAAGCGCTCATGCCGATTCCACCGATCCCAATAAATACGATATGTGAATGTTTCTTTATCACGCAATCAATTCGCTAATCAGGGTACATATATCTTGGGTTGCATTTGGGAGGGCAAGTTTTTTAATATTCTCGCCTAATCGGTCCCTACGCTTGATGTTTTGATACAGCGCTTCAAGCTCAATCGTAAAGCGCTGGTCCAATTCTATTTCAGGAATGAGCACTGCTGCACCTTTTTCGCTCAATGCACGCGCATTATGTGTTTGATGGTCTTCCGCGACGTTAGGGCTAGGAATGAGCACTGCAGCTTTACCAATCAAACAGAGTTCGCTTAAGGTGCCGGCTCCAGCCCGACTTACAATCGCATCTGCAGCGGCATAAGCAGTAGCCATATCATCAATAAATGCATGCACTTTCACCGTCTCAGAAGTAAGCCTTACGTATTCAGCTTCATACAGTTTTCCGCACTGCCAATAGATTTGCCAGCCTTGTTGCAGTAGGGTAGGAAGACTTTTTTCCATTTGTTGGTTGACTGCTCTTGCACCTAGACTCCCACCTAAAATGAGTAGTGTCGGTCGTTGCGGATCGAGGCCCAATTTTATTTTGCACTCAGTTTGTTTCGGGAGGGGATTAGTAAATGCTTCACGCACGGGGTTGCCAGTGAGGTGCACTCTGTTGGCGGGGAAGAACCGCTCTGCATTTTTATATGCAGTGCAGATGGCTTTAGCCTTCGCACCCAATTTAATATTCGTTACCCCGGCGAAGCTATTTTGTTCTTGAACAAGAGTGGGAATACCCATGCGTTGTGCCATAAATAATGCCGGCCCACTAGCATAGCCGCCTGT